>CAZIGM010000019.1:0-31546 GCA_964538675.1 uncultured Bacillaceae bacterium
TACTATCAATATTATGGTCCATTGCCACCACTTAATAAGACGAATTAAAATGTAATATGAAAATATTATTAAATTATTATATAATTCTTTAAAGAATCAAATTATTAAATAGTAGGAGTGATAAAAATACAATGCGAGTCTTATCAGGAATTCAACCATCGGGGAAACTTCATCTTGGAAACTATTTTGGTATGATGAAGCCAATGATAGATTATCAAGATAATCATGATTTATATGCATTTATTGTCAATTATCATGCATTAACAACTGTATTTGATGCTAAAAAATTAAGAGAGGATACTTTTAATGCAACTTGCGATTTTTTAGCTTTAGGTATAGATCCTAATAAATCAACTTTTTGGATTCAATCTGATGTTCCAGAGGTTACAGAATTAACATGGTTACTCTCTAATGTTACAGGAATAGGACTTTTAGAAAGAGCACATTCATATAAGGATAAATTAGCAAGAGGTATATCCGCTAGCCATGGATTATTCTCTTATCCGGTTCTTATGTCGGCAGATATATTAGCTTTTGGTGGTGAAATAGTTCCTGTAGGAAAAGATCAAAAACAACATTTGGAAATAGCCAGAGATATTGCTGAAAGGTTCAATCATACATACGGTGAAACATTTATATTACCTGAATCCGAAATATCAGAAGATGTAGCGACAGTTCTAGGTATAGATGGTCAGAAAATGTCTAAGTCTTATGGAAACGCTATAGAAATTTTCACTGATGAAAAAATACTTAAGAAAAAAGTAATGTCTATTGTTACTGATACTACACCTGTTGATGAACCTAAGCCAATTGAAGGTAATATATTATTTGAGCTATATTCTTTATTTCTAGACAAAAATGAAAAGGAAAAATTAAAAGAACGATTTTTAACGCCAGGGCTTAAGTATGGCGAAGTTAAGAAAGAGTTGTTTGAAATTATCTGGGAGTATTTTTTACCGTATAGAAAAAGACGTGACATGTATGCTAATGACAAAGGAGAGACTAACAGAATATTACTAGAAGGTGCAAAAAAGGCTAGTAAACAAGCCTCATATTATTTAGACTTGGCTCGTAAAAATGTTGGTTTAAACTATATAGATTGAAAATATAAATATTGTAATGTTAGCTTTTAAAAACACTGTTTAGTAAAACAGTGTTTTTTTATTAATATTCACTTTAATAAATATGTTTATTGTAAAGAAGTTATATCAGAGATCTTTTTCGAATAAAGATTTAATTAGATTACCTTTTTTGGAAGGGGAAAGTCTAATGCCGAAATATGATTGTATAGCTATGTTATTAGCAGGGGGGGAGGGCAAACGGTTAGGTGATTTAACCAAAAAGAATGCAAAACCCGCTGTTTTATTTGGAGGAAGATATCGTATTATTGATTTTTCATTAAGTAATTGTGCTAATTCTGGTATTGATACTATAGGTGTTTTAGTCCAATACGAACCACTAATATTGAATTCGTATATTGGAACAGGGAAACCTTGGGATTTACATCGTAAAAAAGGTGGAGTTACTTTACTTCCACCGTTTGTAGAAAAAAGAGGAAAGAGATGGTATAAAGGAACGGCGAATGCAATTTATCAAAATATATACTTTATAGAGCAACATGAACCAAAGTATGTATTAATACTATCAGGTGACCATATATATAAAATGAATTATAGAGAAATACTTAACCAACATATTAATGAGGATGCAGATATAACTATTGCCGTAAAAGAAGTACCGCTGGATCAAGCAAATCGTTTTGGAATATTGATTTTAGATAATGACAACAGGATAGTTAAATTTCAAGAGAAACCTGATATACCATTAAGTAATTTAGCATCAATGGGGATCTACATTTTTAAGTGGGAAGTATTAAAGGCATATCTTATAAAGGATAATGATAATAAAAATTCTAGTAATGATTTTGGAAAAGATGTTATACCTTTGATGTTAAAGGATAAGAAAAAAATGTATGGTTTTAAATTCTCTGGTTATTGGCGAGATGTTGGTACTATAGAAAGTTACTGGGAAGCTAATATGGATCTATTAATTGATAAGCCCTTGTTAAACTTAAATGATGCTAATTGGCAAATATATAGTTCAAATTATTATTATGCTCCTCAATACATAGGACCATATGCAAAAATAAACAAATCTCTTATAAATGAAGGATGTAAGATTAATGGTATAGTAAATAATTCATTAATTTTTTATGGAGTAATCGTTAAGGATGGATCAATTATAAATAATTCTATAATAATGCCAAATGTAAAAATAGGTCGTAATGTTAAATTAAATCACGTAATTGTAATGGAGAATATGGAAATACCTGATAATTGTCGCATTGAAAATGCTAGTAATGAAATCATCTTAATTCAAGATGAGTGTAATTACGAATCTATACAATAGGAGAGATTATATGTTAGATGTTATGGGAGTTATAAATCTTTGTAATGAAAAGGATTCAATGAACCAACTAACATACTTTCGTAATCAAGCTTCAATACCTTTTGGAAGTAGCTATAGATTAATTGATTTTTCTTTGTCTAATATGATTAATTCTGGTATACAAGATATAGCTATTTTCACAATTAACAATTATCGTTCATTAATGGATCATCTAGGTACTGGAAGTGATTGGGATTTGGATAGGAAACGTGGTGGATTATTTATTTTACCTCCACCATTTAATTATGCAAAAGAAGATTACTTTGGTGATATTCAGTATTTTGATAAACATATTGATTTTTTTAAACGTGGGTTAGCAAAATATGTTCTTATATCTGGGGGAAACCTTGTATGTAATATTGATTACGGACCGGCAGTTAAATTTCACAAACAAGTAGGTGCTGATATTACGATTTTATATAAGAATTTAGATAAAATAGATCTACTATCTAATTGGAGTAAAATAATTATTAAGGAAAATAATAGAATAGCTACAATAGAAAATAATTTTTATAATTCCAATAAAGGTTCTTTAGAAGTTTATATTATTGAAAAAGAACTACTGTTTAATCTAATTAAAATATGCAAAAAAATGAATATGTATGATTTCTTGCAAGATGGAATAATTCAGAATCTAAATAATCTTAAAGTATACGGATATCAAATTAACAACTATGTTGCTAAAATTGATACAGTAACAAGTTATTATAAAAATAGTTTAAATTTATTAAATAAAAAAACATGGCATAATTTATTTAATAATTCTAGATTGATATATACAAAAGATACCAATGAACCACCAGTTAAATATTCAAGTGAATCTATGGTCACTAACTCTTTGATTGCTAACGGATGTATTATAGAAGGAAAAGTTGAAAATAGTATTTTATTTAGAGGAGTTAGAGTCTATAAAGACGCATTTATAAAGAATAGTATAATTATGCAAAATTGTGAAATAGGTGAATATTCATCAATTATTAATGCAATATTAGATAAAAACGTTCAAGTCTCACCATGGAGAGTTATTAAGGGAGAAGAAAGACTACCATTAATATTACCAAAGAAGATAGTAATCTAAATAATATCACAAGAATTGTGCATTAAATTCGTTACAATTCGTATCAATTTTATAAAAGCATATATTAGATTAAGTAGAGATACTTAATCTTTTTTTTAATGGCACAGTAGTTCGGTTGAGATACATAGTTCAGCTTAACTTATAAAGAAAAATATTATAAGGAGTATACGACCTGTTCCTTTTGGTTATTCTATTAGTTAGCAAAGTAATGGAAGAAAGAGGAATGTAATGCAAAATCTTTTAACAACTAATAATGAATATAAAAAATTCCACCAAGAAGAGTTTGCTTATTGCTATAAAATATTTGGTGCACATATCGTTGAACAAAACGGACAAACAGGGGTGGAATTTTCTGTATGGGCTCCTAATGCTAAAAAAGTTAGTGTGGTTGGAAATTTTAATGATTGGAACGATAAAATTACTCCAATGAAAAAGATAAATGGTTCGGGCGTCTGGACTATTTTTGTTCCTGATATAGGTGAAAATGAATTATATAAATATTTAATCTTAACGAAGGATAAAAAACTAAAATACGTTTCAGATCCCTATGCTTTTTTTTCTGAACTAAGACCTAACACAGCTTCAATTATCTATTCTTTAGAAAATTATGAATGGCAAGATTATGCTTGGCAAAGTCAAAAAAAAAATCTTTACCAAAAGCCAATAAATATTTATGAGGTTCATTTTGGTTCGTGGAAAAAAAATGGAGATCAATTTTATACATATAAAGAATTAGCAGATAAGCTGATAGATTATGTTGTTGATATGGGCTATACTCATATTGAATTATTGCCAATAGTAGAACATCCTTATGACAGATCATGGGGTTATCAGATAACAGGCTATTACTCTATTACTAGTCGTTATGGCACTCCTCATGATTTTATGTATTTTGTTGACCAATGTCATCAAAAAGGAATAGGTGTTATTGTTGATTGGGTACCCGGTCATTTTGTAAAGGACGAACATGGTCTAAGAAATTTTGATGGAGAACCACTTTATGAACATTCTGATTCAAGAAGAGCAGAAAATTATAATTGGGGCACACTAAGTTTTGATTTAGGAAAAACAGAGGTTGTAAATTTTTTAATTTCTAATGCAATGTTTTTATTAGACATTTATCATGTAGACGGGTTAAGAGTTGATGCTGTATCAAGTATTCTATATTTAGATTTTGACAAAAGAGATAAGGAATGGATACCTAATATATATGGGGGAAATCAAAATCTTGAAGGAATTGCTTTTTTAAAGAAACTAAATGAAAAGATATTTGAAAAATACCCTAATGCTTTGATGATAGCTGAAGAATCAACAGCTTGGCCCTTAGTAAGTGCACCGACGTTTTTGGGTGGTTTGGGATTTAACTATAAATGGAATATGGGTTGGATGAACGATGTTCTAAGTTATATGGAAATGGATCCAATCTACCGAAAATTTTATCATGATTTATTAACATTTTCATTCTTCTATGTTTACTCAGAAAATTATATTTTATCTCTATCTCATGATGAAGTGGTTCATGGTAAGAGATCACTTCTCAATAAGATGTTTGGAGATTATTGGCAAAAATTTGCGAGTTTGAGACTTCTTTATGGATATATGATAGCACATCCAGGAAAAAAACTTCTTTTTATGGGCGGAGAATATGGACAATATGATGAATGGAAAGATTATCAGGAGCTTGATTGGAATTTAGTCGAATATGATTCACACAGAAATTTACATCTCTATGTAAAAGAATTAAACCATTTTTACAAGCGGGAGAAAATATTCTGGGAGTTAGATTATGCTCAAGATGGGTTTGAATGGATAGACCCTCATGATACTTCTCAAAGCATTATCTCATTTATTCGAAAAAATAAAAAAGGTAACTTCATTGTAATTGTATGTAATTTCACTCCTTTTACATATGACTCGTATATTGTTGGGGTTCCATATATTGCAGAGTACAGAGAGATTTTTAATAGTGATTTGGGCAAATACGGTGGTTCTGACAGAAGAAATATTAGCACAGTAAAAGGTGAAAAAAAGAAGTGGCATAATCAGCCATATAGTATAAACATTACTATTCCTCCACTTGCTGTGATTATGTTCAAAGCAACAAATTATATTCATTTTAATAAGTTGAATAATAATTGTTTTGATGTAATCAAGCTAAAGGAAGGAAGAAACAAGTATAAAGCTTCCAAAAATGCTCATATTAATAAAAGTATTTAAATATTTTTATAAAACACATCAGTAAATATATAAGGATGGGTTGTAAATGAAAGTATTGTTTGTTGCTTCAGAAGCTCTGCCATTTGTAAAAACAGGTGGATTAGCCGATGTAATCGGTTCATTGCCAAAAGCTCTAATAAATAATGATGTGGATGCGAGGGTAATGATACCTAAATACAAAGCAATTCCTAAACATTTCAAAAAAAAAATGATTGTAAGAAAAAGCTTTAACTTACCTCTAGGATGGCGAAATCAATATTGTGGAATAGAAGAACTTAATCATGATGGAGTGAAATATTATTTTATAGATAATAAATTTTATTTTAATAGGGATGAAATCTATGGTTATTGGGATTCCTTTGATGAGGCTGAACGGTTTGCATTTTTTACTAAAGCGGTAGTTGAATCTTTACCCTATTTGGATTTTAAACCAGATATTATACATCTGCATGATTGGCAAACAGCATTAGTCAGCCTATATTTAAAAACTAATTATAGTAACAGTGAATTTCACAAATCTATTCGAACGGTATTCACTATACATAATTTAAGATATCAAGGAATATTCCCTAAAGAGTTATTAGAGGATGTACTAGATATTGATCGTGGTCAGTTTAATATAAATGGTATTGAATATTATGGAAGTATTAACTATTTAAAAGCAGGGTTAATTTATTCTGATTATTTATCTACTGTTAGTAAAACCTATGCAGAAGAAATTCAATACCCATACTATGGTAACGGATTAGATGGTATATTACGGACTAGAAAAAATAGAATGTATGGAATTTTAAATGGAATAGACGTTAGTGACTTTGATCCAACGACTGATCCAAATATTTTTGTCAATTATAATGATTTTGACAATAAGCTACTAAATAAGATGCTATTACAAGATTTATTTGGTTTTTCAATAAATAAAAATATACCTTTAATTGCGATGATATCAAGACTTGTACCACAAAAAGGAATTGAATTAGTAATCACAGTTCTTGAAGAGATTCTAAGTGAAAATGTTCAATTAGTAATTCAAGGAACAGGGGAAGAAAAATATGAAAAAATAATTAAGGATTTTGAAAATAAATATCCAAATAAATTAAAATTTCTTAATACTTTTGATGATAATTTTTCTAGAAAAATTTATGCTTCGTCAGATATATTTTTAATGCCATCGTTATTTGAACCATGTGGGTTAGGGCAAATTATTGCACTGAAATATTTATCAGTTCCTCTCGTTAGAGAAACAGGTGGATTAAAGGATACAATACATTCATTTAATGAGTTTACTCAAGAAGGTAATGGCTTTACTTTTGCAAATTACAATGCATATGACATGTTGTATACTCTAAAAAGAGCTTTGCATTTCTATAATGACAAAAATCTATGGGAAAAGATAATAAGTAATAGTACTGAAGAAGATTATAGTTGGAGGCAATCTGCAAAGCAGTATATAAATCTATATCAACAAGTGCTTTAAACAACAAGGAGATGATATACATGTTTACAAACAAAGAGTCTTTTAAAGAAAACCTTTTAGAAAAAATAGTATATCTTCACGGTAAAAATATTAAAGAAGCATCGTTACAAGATATATATGAAACTTTGGCATATATGGTAAGGGGATCTATTTGTAAGAATTGGATAGAAACAAATAATACATATAGCTCTAACAATCCCAAGGAAGTATATTACTTTTCAATGGAGTATCTTCTTGGGAGATTATTAGATACTAATTTAATAAATTTGGGAATAAAGGATATTGTAAAAGAGGGTTTAGAGGATTTAAATATTGATTTAAAAGAAATAGAAGAACAAGAATCAGACCCTGGGCTTGGTAGTGGTGGATTAGGAAGATTGGCAGCTGATTTTTTAGATTCACTTGCTTCATTACAATTACCTGGCTATGGGTGTGGAATAAGATATAAATATGGTTTGTTTGAACAGAGAATTGTTGATGGTTATCAAGTAGAACTTCATGATTATTGGTTAAGAGAAGGTAATGTCTGGGAATTCAGAAAATCAAATGAAGGTAGAGAAATAAAGTTCGGTGGAGATGTCTGGATGGAGAGTGTTAATGATGAACTTATTTTTCGACATACGAATTATGAGTCAGTAATAGCAGTTCCATATGACATTCCAATTGTAGGCTATAAAAATAATGTAGTTAATTCCTTAAGATTATGGAATGCAGAACCAAAAATTAAGGATTTTGATTATAATAATTTTAATCATCGAGATTACCATAAATATGTTGAATATAAACGTTCCTCTGAAGCAATTTCTGAATTGCTTTATCCAGATGATTCACAGTTTGAAGGAAAGACTTTACGTTTAAAACAACAGTATTTTCTCGTATCAGCAAGTCTACAGAGTATTTTAGAAAATTTTAAAACCAAACATAATGATTTAACAAAACTTCCAGAAAAAATTGTTATTCATATCAATGATACGCATCCTGTATTAGCAATTCCAGAATTGATGAGAATTTTAATGGATGAAGAAGGACTAGGATGGGACAAGGCATGGCATGTAACAAAAAAAACCATCTCTTTTACAAATCATACTACTTTAACTGAAGCATTAGAAAAATGGAATATTGATATTATACGACCATTATTGCCACGTATCTATATGATTATTGAAGAAATAAATAAACGTTTTTGTGATGAGCTATGGGATAAATATCCTGATCAATGGAACAAGATAAATGAAATGGCAATAATAAGTAATAATCAAATAAAAATGGCGAATTTAGCTATTGTAAGTAGTTTTTCAGTTAATGGAGTATCTGAAGACCATACAGAAATTATTAAGAAACAAATATTTTATAACTTTCATCATTATTTTCCTAATAAATTTAATAATAAAACGAATGGAATTACACAAAGAAGATGGCTTTTATCTTCAAATCCCTTACTTGCAGAAGCAATTAGCAAGAGGATTGGGAATGATTGGATAGTTAATCCGACAGAGCTTATTAATTTGTTAGACTATGTAAATGATAAAGCTTTCGAGGAACAATTACTTTGGATTAAAAGAGAAAATAAGAAAAAATTAGCGACAGTAATTGAAAAAAAATATGGAATCAAGATTGATTACAACTCGATATTTGATGTACATATAAAGAGGATACATGCATATAAAAGACAGCTTCTAAATATTTTTCACATTATGTATTTGTATAATCAATTGCGAGAGGAACCTGATTTACCAATTCAACCGAGAACATTTATTTTTGCAGGAAAGGCAGCGCCAGGATATCACTTAGCAAAAAGTATTATTAAGCTGATCAATACTGTTGGTGATATTATTAATAATGATAAGAGGATTCAAGATAAAATAAAAGTAGTATTTATTGAAAACTATAATGTATCTCTTGCAGAAAAAATTATGCCAGCTACTGATGTTAGTGAACAAATATCTACTGCAAGTAAGGAAGCCTCTGGAACAGGTAATATGAAGTTAATGATGAACGGTGCAATTACATTAGGTACATTAGATGGAGCGAATATAGAAATAAGAGAACTAGTAGGGGACAAAAATATATATATTTTTGGTCTTAAGTCTAAAGAAGTATTAGAATATAACAAAAATGGTAATTACCATGCCAGAGAAGTATATGAAAGTGATCCGAGAATAAAATTGATTGTTAATCAATTGATAAACGGATTTTATACAAAAGATGATGTTGATTTTAAATCAATATATTACAGTATACTTGAAAACGATAATTTCTATGTTTTAAAGGATTTCTCTTCATACGTTGAGGCGCAAAGACAAGTAGCTAAGGATTTTAAACATGTTTCAGGCTGGTTACCTAAAAGCGTTGTTAATATAGCACATTCAGGCAAATTTTCAAGTGATTTAACGATTGCAAAATATGCCTCCGAAATTTGGAAGATTAGACCTATTGAGGTTAATGAACCTGTTATTGCAAAGAATAGTAAAAAGATTTGATATGGGGTTGAAACATCATGAGAAATTGGATATACCATGACTCACATAATTTGAATTACCGTAATCCATTTGGAGCAATTAAATTTAATCAAAAAGTAGTACTTCAATTAGTTGTTACTACTGATGAAATAGTAGATAAAGTATTTTTAATTTATTGGCAGGATGGAGAAAGAAAGAAAGAAATTAATATGCAGTTTACTAAATCAAAAGGTGATGAAAAATGGTTTAGAGGGGAAGTAATTGGACTTCCTAACTCAGGATTAATATGGTACATTTTTGCTGTAATTATTAATGGAAGTACTTATTATTATGGAAAGAGTAGAGAAATGTATGGAGGAGAAGGGGTTATCACAAAAGATAGCCCCCATCCTTATCAAATAACTGTATATGATGAAAAGGGTATAACGCCTAACTGGTACAAGGATGCAATTATGTATCAAATTTTTGTTGATAGATTTTTCAATGGAAATGAAGATGGAAAAGTATTCAATTCTAAAAAAAATAGCTTAATTCATTCTCATTGGAGTAATTCACCTATCTATATTAAGGATAATAAAGGTAAAATACTTCATTGGGATTTTTTTGGTGGGAATTTATTAGGGGTAAAGAAAAAGCTCTCTTATTTAAAAGAGTTAGAGGTTGATATCATCTATTTTAATCCAATATTTGAATCTTCAAGCAATCATAAGTATGATACTGGAGATTATCACAAGATTGATTCAATGTATGGAGATAATAAGCTTTTTAAAGAACTATGTCAAGAAGCAAAAGAAAATGGTATCGCAATAATATTAGATGGAGTATTTAGCCATACAGGAAGTGATAGTAAGTATTTTAATAAAGAAGGCAATTATGAAGATATAGGTGCTTATCAATCATTAAATTCCCCATGTGCGAGTTGGTATTGCTTTCAAACACATCCCTATATTTATGATAGTTGGTGGGGAATAGATGTATTACCTAATGTAAACGAATTAGAACCATCTTATTTAGATTTTATTATCTATGAAGAGAATAGTGTAGTAAGCTTCTGGCAAAAGCATGGTATTAAGGGATGGCGACTGGATGTAGCTGATGAATTGCCTGATGAATTTATAAAACAATTAAGAAATAAAATGAAGGAGTTAGATAATGAAGCAATTATATTAGGTGAAGTGTGGGAAGATGCATCGAATAAAGTAAGTTATGGAAGCAGACGACGTTATTTATATGGGAAAGAATTAGATTCTGTTACTAATTATCCTTTTCGCAACACGATTACTTGTTTTCTTCTAGGAAATATTGACGCAGAAAAAACACATTTATCTTTAATGACTTTATATGAAAATTATCCAATACATCACTTTTACTCCAATATGAACCTTATTGGAAGTCATGATACGCCACGCATATTATCTTTATTAAGAGATAAAATTCCTGAGTATATGTCGTTAGAATGCAAAAGAATAATATCAATTAAAAGATTGAAGCTTGCAACGCTGATACAATTCACTTTCCCAGGAGTTCCACTTATTTATTATGGAGACGAAGCTGGACTTGAAGGAAAAGAAGAACCTTTAAATAGAAGAACTTATCCTTGGGATAAAGAGAATGAAGAGATATTAGATTGGTATAAAAGGATTACGAAGTTAAGAAAACAATATGACATTTTTAGAACAGGGGAATGGATATCATTTCATTATAATGAGGATGTATATGGATATATTAGAATAATTGAAAATGAACATGATGCTTTTATGCAAAAAAGAGATAATAATTTTTCTATAATACTTTGTAATAGAAGTATAAACAACTCAATTGAGATAAAATTAAATATAGGGGAGGTATGTAGAAGAAGAGAACTAGAACAATTTGAATTAACTGATGTTATAAGTTATGAAACAACTTTAATAGAAGAAGGATATCTAAATATAATATTGGAACCTTTAGAAGGTAGGGTATATATACAATATGTATAAATAATGGTATATTCAAGTTAAGAATATACTATTTTTTTTGATATCAAATATATAGGGGAAAGGGGATCGAGTTAATGAGTATTTTTATAGATAAGATTATTAAAGTTGTAATACGCTATCCACGATTTATGGAAACAGCCTTATTTGAAAAAGTAATGTTTGTTTTTCCTAATAAAATAGCCAATAGATATGATAAAACTATAGCTAATCGACAAAACTATGAGTTGCCATTTAATGAGGGCTTAAAATATTTGAATTTTGATTCTAATTTTCAGGGTGAAGTTCTTGATTTATGTACTGGCACTGGATTTGCTTCATTAATTACTGCAGGATATTTTCCTAAAGCAAAAATTATTGGTATTGATCAATCTCAAACAATGTTGGATTTGGCTATTCAAAAAGCTAATTCAAAAAATATACATAATGTAGAGTTCACAAAAGCGGATGCATCTAACTTATCCTTTCAAGATAGTACATTTGATCTCGTTACTGTATCTAATGCTCCTTTTTATTTTGATGAAGTAGTTAGGGTTCTAAAACCCTTAGGTCGATATCTAATTTCTCTTTCTTTTGGTGGAGCAAGTATAGTTCAAAGCAGAAAAAGAATAGAGGAATATTTTCAACAATATAATTTAAAGATAATAGAGATTAAACAGGTAAAAGAAGGAGCGTTTATTCTAAGTTCATTAGATAATTAAAGAAGTAAATAAAATTATTATTCGCATATATTTATTTGAGAGACGAAAAGTTTTTAGATTTTTCATAAATATATAGTATAATAGAATATAAAATTTTAGTAGAATAGGTATATATTAAAGGAGGAAGTGTAATGACTAATAAACCTAGTAAAAAACCTAATAATCCTAACTTTTCGTCTGGCCCATGTGCCAAACATCCAGGGTACACGTTGGATGCTTTAAAAGATACTCCATTTGGGAGATCACATAGAAGTAAAGTGGGTAAATCATTATTAGCTAAATCAATAAGTAAAACAAAAGAAGTTTTAGAGATTCCTGAAGATTATCTTGTAGGAATTGTACCGGCGTCAGATACTGGAGCAATAGAAATGGCTATGTGGAATCTTTTAGGTCAAAGAGGTGTAGATGTTATACACTTTGAATCTTTTGGAAGCACTTGGGCTAAAGATATTATCAAGCAATTAAAAATTAATGATGTAAATGAATTATTTGCTGATTACGGTCAATTGCCTGATTTAGCAAAGGTAAACTTTGATAATGATGTTGTATTTACTTGGAATGGAACTACAAGTGGTGTAAAGATACCTAATGGTGATTTTATTCCATCTGACAGAAAAGGGCTTACTATTTGTGATGCAACTTCAGCTGTTTTTGCGATGGAGATACCATGGGACAAAATTGATGTGCTTACTTATTCTTGGCAAAAGGTTCTTGGTGGAGAAGCAGCACATGGAATGTTAATATTATCTCCTCGTGCAGTCGAAAGAATTGAAAGCTATGTTCCAACTTGGCCATTACCTAAAATATTTCAATTAAAAAAGGGAAAAGAGATTAATAAAACAATCTTTGAAGGTGCCACAATTAATACTCCATCTATGCTTTGTAATCAAGACTATTTAGATGCATTGGAATGGACAGAATCAGTCGGGGGATTAAAAGGCTTGATAGAAAGAAGTAATTATAATTTAAAAGTTATTGAAGATTTTGTTGATAAACATGAGTGGATAAGCTTTTTAGCAGAAAATTCAAATATCCGCTCAAATACGAGTGTTTGTTTAAAGGTTAATCTAGATAAGAACAAATTAAAAGAAATTACTAAAATATTAGAGGATGAAGAAGTTGCATATGATATCAATTCATATCGAGATGCACCAGATGGTTTAAGGATTTGGTGCGGAGCTACTGTTGAGACAGAAGATATTATAATAATGCTTGAATGGCTTGAATGGGCTTATGAAGAAGTTAAGTAAATAAAAATATTGAATTATCACAACCTTAGATGGGAAAGACAATTTCATCTAAGGTTTTTTTACTCAAAATATTTTAACTTCAGAAATAGAATGTAATAAATAAATTTGTAATAAGTAAACATTTAATTGATTGAATTTATTAATAAATAAGAAAGGACGATTTGATGAGAAAAATTATATTAATTGTATTTATGATGTTTTTATTAACGGCTTGCAATTCAAATACAGTTGACAATGAAGATGTACATGAAAATGAGGTAACGGCTCAAGAAGAAAAAGAGGATTCCCAAGGAGATAATCTAATAGGTAACGTGAACGTGAATGATGAAAATGATAACATTGAGGAAACTTCTACGTCGGAAAATAATCAAAGTACTATAAATGATAGTGCAAATCTATCTATACTAACTAAGATATCAGAAGAAAATGGTAGTAAAATTTTAGAATTGTATAAAGTGAATAAAAGTACTGGAGATGAAACATTTCTTTGTATTATAGAAGATGCTTATATAAATCATTACCATGGTCAGGAGATAAGTAATAACCACTTATATGTGATAAAAAGGGTTGATTACGAAGGTTATCCGGACGATGATTGGAGCGATGAATTATGGAGATATACAATAGATGGATTTGGAGAGAGGGTATTTTATAATAGAGGATTATATTCCGATAATAAAGGTATAGATTTTCGGGTCTCTCCTAATGAAAATAGTATTGTTATAAGAACTGGTACATTAGACGATAAGCTAGTATTTATTGATTATTACGGTAATTTAGTGAAAGATTATGATATTAGTGAATTAAAAGTTAATGACTCTGAATCCTTAATTAACTTATTAGATTGGTCTTTTGATAGTAATTTTTTTGGTGGAGAAATAACAATGACTTCTATTGTATACTCATTTTTTAGAGTAAATATTGAGAATTTTGAAGTTGATAAATATGATTTAGCTAATATTGATTTAAGTAGCGAATATAATTTAAACGCAAGTAAGGAAATGTTAGTATACAGTGATTATCCAATAATGTTTGATGTAGATGAATATGATTCATTCATTAATAGTGATAGAACTGTGAACCTATATTTACATGACTTAAAAACAGATGAAAAAATATTAATTGCTAGCTCTATAACAAAGGAGTTTAATCCAATATGGACTAATATCAATACTTTTGAATACAATAATCCAGATGGTGATGACAGAATCATATATGAAGTTAAATAAAAAATTATTATTAAGAACAAATATTAATGGAGGGACTATTTAATGAATGGGTTTGTTTTGGTTATTCCAATTATTCTTGTTAGATATGTATATCTTGGCATAATTAGTTCTGATGGATTAAGAAGATCATCCTTTTATCCTCCACTTAAGGGAAATGAAAGGATAGCTTTTTGGATATATCAATTTACTACAATATTCCTATTATTATATCCAATACTTTTTAAACTTAGATTTCTTTCATTTACTAATTATTTGGGCTTAACAATATACATTATTGGATTAGTTTTCTATATTGTTTCAATAAGGGATTTTTCTAAGCCATTAAATACAGGACTTAACAAAAGCGGAATATACAATTATTCCCGTAATCCAATGTATGTTGCTTTCTTCTTATATTTTTTAGGAATTACCATTCTTTTAAGTTCTTTAATCTATTTCTTTGTTCTAATTGGCTATCAAATATCTGTTCATTACTTAATTTTATCTGAAGAAAGATGGTGTATTAAACAATTTGATGGAGACTATATAGATTATATGGAAAGAGTAAGACGATATATATAAGAGATAATGACTCTAATAAAAATCTTCTTTTTCCCGGGTAAGCGCAGAATAGTACAATCTTATATAAATAACGATAAATATCATTTCATTTATGATACATTATTCGACAATAATTTAGATACTTAAAAAATAAAAAACCTAAAGAGATAATTTAAGTTGTCCCTTTAGGTTTAATATATTTAAATTATGACTATCTACTGAGCAATATTTTTCTCTTTAGATGATTTAGTTGAAGATTTTTCACTTGATTGTGGAACTAAAACATTTCTAAAATAAGGTGTTACTAATAATACAGCCAAAATTACACCTTGTGCTCCCATTATCCAATAAGTTGAAGTAAATACAGAAGCATCAAATGTATCTTTTGGAACTAGTGAAGCAGTTGGTCTTAAATAATGTACTGGGAAGCTTATTACAGCAATGCTTATTGCTGAAACTAAAGTTATCCACCAACCAATTTCTTTACGTTGTGACAATAAGTAAATACTTGCCAATGAAAGAAAAACAACGAAAAACATTACTGGTCCAGAATCACGTAAAACCATTACAGTTGGGTCAGTAATTGCTGCTTTAGGAGATCTCATAATAATTCTTAGTGCATGAGGGAAAAGTGTAAATGCTTGTGAACCTATCATCCCAACTAGAGTTATTATTACAAATAAAACAGTTTTATCTCTTTTACTATTAGCTTCCAATAGAAGCATTGCCCAAAATGCTATTAATCCAACACCAAATACAATCCATACATCTGGAAATCCGAATTTTTCAAAAAATCCTAAACCGATAAAGAAAGCACCAATTGGAGCAACAGCTAAAGCAACTAAAGATACAGGCCATGCCCATTTTTTACCTTGATACAAAGCGTAAGATGTAGCAACAAGTGTTACACCAGCCATGATTAATGTGCTTGTCCACATCATACCAATGTATAATCTACCAATAGGACCAGTACCCCAATCTGCACCTTGACTAGTCTGTTTAAACATTAATTCATCTGAAGTTGAATTAATTTGACCAGGTGCAATAAAAATAAAGTAAAGTCCAGTTACTACAGCAATTAAAGCCATTACAAGTCTGATATTCTTTGAAGTAGTACTCATTTTAAATCCTCCTCATAAGATAATAGTATATAATCCACCAATAGTTTAACTATAAATAACAACAAAGTATATAGCATATGCCATAAATAATTGAAAATTATGTGAAGAAATTTTTTAGAGAAAATATTTAGGTCTTATTTTTAATTAAATAGAATATGATTAATGGATACAATTACATTGTACTGTTCAAGCCTAAACGGTTTGAACTATTTGTGTAGCAACATTATAAGAAGTATTTACGTCTATAAATTACGGTTAGTAATAATGGGTGAAGGGAATGTTAGGTATGAAATTTGTTGTAAAAATATTTTTAATATTTTTTATTATGTTTCTTTTAACTGGTTGTACATTATTAACAAATAATATCTATGAGGACGAAGCAATTAACTTAGTCTTAGAGCGTCACCCAGAATTTCCTCATAACGTAGATGACATTAAGGAAATTAAAGTTAGAACTGGGGGACCAGCGCCAGGAATTATAGTTGGGGCAGAATTGATAACCGAAATTGAAAAAACAAAGGATAATAAATACATTGTTTTGTTAACTAAAAATTGGAATGTAAGCTTTAATGGAGTAAATGTTCAAAGTTACTGGAAGTATCAAGTTGATCATAATAGTGTTGTTTTGTTAGACAGCAATAACAATGATTATAAAATAGATTTAATTAAATAATTTATCTACAATGGAGTTGAGGATTATGAATAAATTAAAATATTTTTTTGTTATTTTAACAATTGCGATTTTTTTAGTTTTAATTTTTTATAATATTATATTAGAAGATAGTAATAATGTAGAACCATCATTAGATCAAAACGTAAGTATTTATTCTTTAATTTTTGATGCAATAATTAAACAAGACGAAGGGTTAAATTCTGAAATGAAGTACATATCAATTGATTCGAATTCAACTAAGGACTTAACGGAGGAAGAACGAGAGGAAATACTAGAATATCTAAAAATATATAATGTTGATATTATTAATTACTCTTTTGAAGAATTAAAAGAAAAAGGAATGTTTAATGAAGAAACATTATCATTAGAAGGAATTTTGCTCGAAATAAAGACGGTTAAGAAAATAACAAAAAATGATATTGTTGTTGAGGCGGTAAAATATCGCTCAGGATTGGGTGCAATAGGGATGGAATATACTTTGCAATTTAAGAATAATGAGTGGACGATTAAAGAAGAAAAGATGTTATGGATTAGTTAACTTCTGTTCAAGTAAATTTACTTAGTGTGTGCATAACACGACTTGACACTTTAGTGTCTTAGCGTCACATGCATAGAAATATAATGAGGTGATTAAATTGGAACTTTTTCTATTAATAATTGTCTTTCCCATTAGTTTTTTTGTTATTGGGTTAACAGTAAGGATTTTTTTATTTAAAAACATAAAGAATATTTTAATAACTACACTAATACCCTTTATTTTATCTTTAATACTATTAAAATTTTTGTTTAATGGTATGGCTGGTGTAATCACGTATATAATTATTTATACCTTAATATGGATTATTAGCATAATATTAATTAGTATCTTCTTAAAGATTTTAAGAAGATACTAAGATAATAGTTAATATCGAATTATTTAATTAATATTAAAATTTACTTATCAGAAAGATACTATATAATTAATATGACTAAGTACGTTCATATCCATAACTATAGATACTGTAAGTTACAATTACTCCATACAGAATAAAGGCAATTAATGTCCAAAGTACAGTTGTTGTATTTATTAATAATGGTGAATTAACTTTATCCTGTGTTGAAGCAATTCCTAGAACAATTGGCCAAAGAATAATCCCGTATATAGTTCCAATATAAAAACTATGTATTTTCCTAATAGAAGGTATCTTCTTAATGATATAATATAATATATAGCCTGCTACCAGACCTACAATTATATGAGTAAATAATTGAAAAGATGTCATTTTAGCATCTAATGCTGTTATTCTTTCATATTCTCCAAACATAATAATACCTGCTTGAACTAAGGACGCAGTTATAAAACCAAAAGTTAAGTTAGCCCTCATTTAAATACATCTCCTTTAAGGATTTTTAATATATATTATTTCAAATAGAAATAGAAATATTCTTATTAGTTGTGAATTATTCTCTTAAAATATAGAAGATATGGTTATAGTACTTAAAATATTACTTATAGGTGATTAGATGGATATACTTCGTAGTACTTCAAGGATAAATAATACTAAAATTTTTTATGAAATAGTAGGGGAAGGTCATCCTATAGTTTTAATTCATAGTGAGTATTTAGATAATAGAATATGGGATTTTCAGATAAGAGAGTTGGCAAAATATTTTCAAGTAATAAGATATGACTTGCGTGGTCATGGAAAATCCGATCCTCCAACTGAACAAATATTTTATTATCAAGACTTGTATAATTTGCTTATTTTTTTAAATATAGAAAAAACTTATCTATTAGGTCTTTCTTTAGGGGCAAGTGTTGCAGTAGATTTTTCATTAATGTATCCAAATATGGTGGATGCATTAATATTAAGTGGACCAACTATAAATAATTATAGGACAGAATCTAGCAATGAAGAATACGCAAAACTTGAAGCAGCAGAATTATCAATAATAAAAAAGGATAAGAATTTTAATGAATCTGTTGATTATTTATTAAATAATCCTATATGGAAACAAAAAAATGATTTCATTCAAAGTTATGTAAAGGATATATTAATAGAATCCTCATTAGAATGGATGCTTGAAAACTTTTCTAAAGAACTATGTCCCCCTGTAATTGAAAGATTATCAGTGATAAATATACCAACATTATTAATTAATGGTCAATATGATTCCTTACATAATAAGCTAGTTTCCAATATACTTGAATCAAATATTAGTAATTTAACAGTTAAGGAAATAAAGGATACAGGTAAATTACCTAATATAGATAAACCTAAGAAGTTTAACAAAATAGTATTAGATTATTTATTAGAATTGTAAAATTTTAATTTCTATAAAGACGAACTTTATTGTAATAACTGTTAACACTTTATAATTTTATCCAGATATGAAGTACAAAAAATTAAGAAAGGTTGCAAGTATGGAAAAAATAGAGTCTTTTAAACCAATAATTGATGATAATTCAAGAGTATTAATATTAGGCTCTATACCTGGAGTAGAATCCTTAAAGAAAGGACAATATTACGGACATCTTCAAAATCATTTTTGGACAATAATATTTACAATTCTTAATAAAAAGCTAGATAGCTGCTATGATATTAAAGTTAGTACATTGCTTGAAAATAGGATTGCTCTTTGGGATGTAATCTATAATTGTCAAAGAAAAGGAAGTTTAGATGCTAATATCAAATATGAAGAGATAAACGATATTACATCATTATTAGAGGAATATCCCAATATAAGATTTATTGCTTTTAATGGCGGAAAGGCTTTTAGTACTTTTAAAAAATATATAGGATTAGAAATTTTAGAAGAGAAGGAAATAGCGTACAAAAAAATGCCGTCTACAAGTCCAATTCCTGGAAGAAATATAAAAAATATTGAAGAAAAAATATATGAATGGAATTTAATCTTAGAATATATATAGTTCGGGAAGATTTTATTATATATTAACCTTATGACTACTTATTGAATATTTTTATAAATATAAAATATTAAGGAGTCGGTTAATATGAATGTTAGAGAATTACCTGTTAATATTAAAAATGAAATTATTTTTAAGAATACTATTAATATAACATTTCCTCAAGTATATGGTTTAACAGATTATTATGTACAACAGAAAATAAATAAAAGAATTTTTAAAGAAGTTGATTACTTACTTACAAAACAAGGATATTATGAACATTATATAAATGAGATGGTAGGAAAGTATGAATTAAAAACTAATGAAAGAGCTGTTCTTAGTTTGACATTGGTTAATTATGCTTTTTCGGGTGGAGCACATGGAATGACATATATGAGTGGTTTAACCTTTGATGTTGAAACCGGCAAAGAAAGCAAATTAAAAGATTTATTTAAAGAAAACAGCAATTATATAGAAAGATTATCTACAATAATTAAAAAACAGATAAAACAAAGAAATATTCCTGTTCTTAATGAGTTTACACGTATTAAACCAAATCAGGATTTTTATATATCTGATAAAGTATTAGTAATATATTTTCAATTATATGAATTAGTTCCTTATGTTTATGGTTTCACCTATTTCCCTATATCTGTTTATGAGATAGAGGATATAATTAATGAAAAGAGTGTTCTTGCACGAATGGTTAATTGGTATAATTATTAAAAATATATTTTTTTATGAGAGGAATAAGCTATGGCAATCGTAACAAGTAGAGCTAATTCAAATGGAATAATTTCTATAGATATTGAGAGGTGTACAGGTTGCGGTTTATGTGTTAAAGTCTGCAAAGATTTTTCTCTTAAATTAAAGGAAGGAAAAGCAAGTATTAATGATAATAGTTTATTTGGCTGTTTAGCTTGTGGACATTGTGTTGCTGTATGTTCTGTTGATGCAATAATGGTCGAGGGAAGGACCTTGAAGAAAGATGACTTTGTAAAAATTCCAGATAAAAACTTAAAGTCAAATTATGAACAACTATTTTCTTTAATGAAAGCTAGAAGAAGTATAAGGGACTTTAATGACAAGGAAGTTGAAAAAGAATTAATTGAAAAAATTCTTATAGCATCAGTAACAGCACCAATGGGAATACCACCTTCAAGTGTTGAGGTCATGGTACTTAACCGTAAGGAAAAGGTAAGAGAATTCTCTTTTGATTTTATAGATTATATTAAGAAATACAAAAAATTAATATCACCTTTTACTATCTCTTTATTAAAACCTTTTATGAAAAAGCTAGATTATGATGCCTATAAAACATTTATAATTCCTATGATGAATTTTTTTATAGATACTAAGGATAATAATGAAAACTACCTTTTGTACGATGCACCGTTGGCTATGTATTTTTATGGTGCATCGACTGATCCAGCTGATCCTTATATAGCTGCTACATATTCTATGTTAGCTGCAGAATCCCTCGGATTAGGAAGTTGTATGATAGGAAGTATAAATCCTTTTCTTAAATATGGAGGAAAGGATATAAAAGCTAAATATCAAATTAATTCACAGGTTAGGGAAGGGATATTCGTTATTTTTGGCTATCCAAAATTTAATTTTGCAAAAGCAATTGATAGAACCTTTGAAAATATTAATATTATTGAATAATTTATCCAGATATGATAAGACCCCCACTTACACACAAAGTGCGCAAATCTCACATAGGACGACTTGACACTTTAGTGTCTTAGCGTCAAGCGTAAGTTTTAGTTGCCCTTATACCTTTAGGTGAAAAATTCCATATGAAATAAACTTCGGCTTTATATAGTATAATAGATTTAATTAATAATAGATTAGGAGTTATAACATGTTTAAGGAATTAAGAAGAAAAGATAGAAAAATGGGAGATTTAGAGACTATTGAAATATTAGAAAAAGGAAACTATGGAGTTTTATCTACTTTAGATAAAAACGGGTATCCTTATGGTGTTCCATTAAGTTATGTTTACATAAACAATAGCATTTATTTTCATTCAGCAGTAGAGGGGAACAAAATTGATAATATAATTAACAACAACAAAATTTCATTTTGTGTGGTTGGTGAACACAAATCAATTCCTGAAAAGTTTACGGTTAAGTATAAAAGTGTTATTTTATTTGGAAATACTACTGAGGTGGATGGTGATGAGAAAAAAGAAGCTTTATTAGGTCTAATAAAAAAATATTCACAAAAATATATAGAGGAAGGCAAAAAATATATAGATAGAGATATACAAAAAACTAAAGTTTTAAAAATAAATATTGAACATTTATGTGGGAAGGTAAGAGACTAAACTTCATATTAAGACTCCAAAAGCATATGTTGAAGATTATAAGTTATATCAACGTATAAGAGGAGATGTAATTTAATATGGTGAAAAAAAGAAAAATAAAGTTAACTATTTTTTTTAGTATTATCATTTCATTATTCTTTTTTACTTTTTATTATATTGATAGAACCAGTCATCTTGATGGAAATGTTACGCAAACTATTTTAAGAGCATTATATACACCTCAGTATAATGAAGAAATATTGTGTGGAGGATACTGATTTAAGGTAATATATTTTATTAAATCAGAATAATAATTGTCATGTTATAGGTACAAAGAAATATAATTAGTAAAAGGGATATATACCTCATTCAAAATAATAAGAAGGGTGGTATATCAATGTCCGTGAAGTATAATAGTACTAAAATACTTAATTATTTACTTATCGGAGCAGCTATCGGACTTATTATTGGACTACTTTTACCAGTAAATATAGGGCTTGCAATTGCAATAGGTGCTGGAGTTGGTGTATTAATAAGTATTTTTTATAAGAAGTAAATATAAGTAGGATTTAGCCTTTAACTGAATATGATATGCTCCCCTTGTGGTAGACAGTTTAAATAATAAAACTGTTTATTACAAGGAGGAGCTTTTTTTTATGTCTGAAAAAGCGAAAAGATAAGGTTACAAATAATTATTGACAATAACTAAATACGATATATAATAATATAAGCATTTAATTATATTATTATTATTATCGTAAGATAATCTAATTAATATAAAATATTAGGTTTTTTTAATATGCATTTTTTTATCCAGATATGATATGACCCCCACTTACACACAAAGTGCGCAAGTCTCACTAAGGGAACAAAGTTCCCTAGTCTCGCTATGTTAAGTGGGAGAAAATGAATTTAGGATAAGTCTCACATAGCACGACTAAATGCTTTAGCATTATAGCGTGACTTGTACTCTTGAATTAGCAACTTTGGAATAGTTACTTTACCATTAGAAATAAAAGAGTTTATGTATTGATAAATATTCTTTTACTTGTAGGTGAAAATTAGTGATTAAGTTATTAAATAATAAAAATTACAAGATAGCAAGTGAGATAGTTAAATTACAAAAACAGTCATACCAAATTGAAGCAGACATTATAGGTTATCAGTATATTCCTCCTTTATTGGAAACACCTAATAGAGTAATGATAAATAGTGAAATATTTTATGGTTACTACATTGAGAATGTTTTGATTGGATTAATTTCGTATAAAGTTAAGAACAGGATATTAGACATTTATAGAGTCGCAGTTCTTCCAAAATATTTTAGGAATGGAATTGCTGAGAATATGATTAGATATCTTGAAAATAATAATACCAATATTAATAAAATTATTGTTTCTACAGGACAAAAAAATAAACCAGCAGTAAATTTATACTTAAAACTTGGTTTTAGTAAAACATCAATTATAGATGTTGATGGAGTTCCTATAATAAATTTTGAAAGAGATATTAACAGATAAATCCTTAGTTAATTAAGTAAATCCAAAAGTATGGAAATGATATCTAGATTTTCAAATAATATTTTTATTCCGATAAGAATAAGAATTATTCCTCCAATTACTTCAGCTTTCTTTTTTAAAAGATCCCCACTTAAGTTACCTATATATACTCCAATAAATGAGAGTAAAAAAGTAACAAGTCCAATAATTATCATTGATATATATATTGTAACGTTAAGAAAAGCAAAACTAACTCCAACAGCTAGAGCATCTATGCTTGTTGCAAAGGCAAGTGTAAGAAGAATTTTATTATTCAATGGATTTATATCTATATCATTAATATCTTTATTTTTTAGGGATTCGTATATCATTTTAATTCCTATAAATGAAAGTAAAAAGAATACAATCCAATGATCGATTCGTGCAATAAATACATTAAACTGTTTTCCTAATAGCCATCCTATATATGGCATTATAGCTTGAAATAAGCCAAAGAAAATGCCAATTTTAAGAGCACCTCTAAAATGAGGTTTACTAATTATAATTCCACTTGTAATTGAGACTGCGAATGCATCCATTGATAATCCAATTCCAATAAAAAAAATGGTTAAAACATCCATTATATATACTTCCAATCTATTGATTTAAAAATCATTATGTAAGAATATGACGTAATTATAACTAAATCAATTAATTAAGGTCAAGTTATTAGTTAATAAATAATAATCTGAATAAAAACAAAAAAATATGTAAGAATAATATTATTAATTCTGTTAGACATTAAAGGAGATGTTTGAAATTATTAATAATATTAAACGAGTACCTAATCATATTGGCATAATACCTGATGGTAATAGAAGATGGGCATTAAAAAACAATTTCGAGAAGTATGCAGGATACTCATATGGTATCCCTCCAGGATTTAGATTATATGAGCTTTTAATTGAAAATGGAATTAAAGAAGCTACGTTCTATGGATTTACTCATGATAATACAAAAAGACCAAAGATTCAAAGAGAGCACTTTGTAAAAGCATGTGTAGACGCTATTGAAATATTGGCTAACCGCGACGCTAACTTACTAGTAATCGGAAACACAGATTCAAAAATTTTCCCAAAGGAATTGATTAAGTATGCAAATAAGAGGGTTCAATTTGGAAAAGGATTAATAAATATTAATTTTTTGGTAAATTACGATTGGAATTGGGATCTAAATAGAGCATTAAATAATTCAGTAAATTCTCCGGTTATTAATATTAGAGAGAATGTAGCGTCTGTTGATATATCAAGGATAGACCTAATAATTAGATGGGGAGGAAGAAGGAGAATAAGTGGGTTTTTACCAATTCAAACAGTATATTCAGATATCTATATAATTGACGAGTATTGGCCAGATTTTACAGACAACCATTTCTTAGAAGCTCTTAAATGGTATCAAACGACAGATATAACATTAGGAGGATAAACATAACTATAATAATATTATGTAAAGTAAATAAATATAAAAAAAGATTTAACTTTTTCTATTTTTCAAAATCTCCTTAAGACTGATTTTTTCACATATATTTAATGATGCTGGACTAATATTATTAATATCATCTAATAATAAATTACATAAAGTTTTCTCATCATCAAGATAAAGTTGTAAACTATTATTTTTAACATCATATTGTATTAATCTACCTAATAATATAGTTCTGTTATTTTTAAGAGATTTTAATTCTATGGATAGAAGTTGATTTTGTTCTTTCCATAATAATAAATTATTTAAATAAGTCATATTATCTCAGCCTTCAATTATGGATTTGTATAGTAAAAGTAAAATACATTATTTCATTATAGCAAAAGAAGTCTAGTTTTTCCATATAATTTATTTTCTAATAATAAATTCCAAAATATAACTATACAAAGGCTCTAAAATCGAATTTAAAGCCTTTTAAAAATAATATAATAGTTTTATATATAAATATATACAAAAGTCTTTAAATCAACCATTTAATCTATTAAAATTAAATTTCACTATTTTGACGTATATAAAAGCATAAAATTAGCCATAGATAACATAAAATGTAATTTATATTTAATATTTTGAGTCCGATAATATATATTATGTAAAGTTGTGATGATTTATAAAAATTCTAGCATACGGGGTAGAACAGCACCTTTATTCTTATATGAATAAAAAAGTTGAAAATTTTTTTATAAGAGTTTTAATATATGTTTATTGTTACATTAAAAACCTTTCTATTGGAATAAGTTTTTCTTGGGGCAATTCCTTTACTAAAGGATCAAATTGTATTTCTTCTATACTAATCTTAATGATATAATCTCTAACCCATTCTATTTCTTCAAAGGACAGCCCGTAACGTAGCATTAAAATTTCTTTTTCGTCGTCAGTACCATACTTGAAATATTTAGTTAATTTTAACGCTCTATCATCTGTTGTTTTTTCATAGTATTGATAGAAAATTGCATAGAATATATCACTAAGCTTAAAACTGATGAGTTTGTCAAGATAATCATAAGTATCAAATATAATTCTATCATAATCTATATTAATGGCCTTTGTTCCTTCTGTGTAAAGGCCATAATTTGGTAAGGCAATTTTAGGCAAATCATCATACCCTCGTATAAATCTTGCATTTAACTGATTTGCTATTACTTGTAGATTTCTTCGAAGAGATTGTGATGTTAGCTTTTTAGACTGTATTTCTAAATCTCTCCGCTTATGAACACGAGCAACAAAGGCATAACGACGCCGACAGATATCCTTGAATGTCTTACTATGGATTTTCCACAACAAAATTTTAATTGCAGTATTAAGTACGCTTTCTTCTCCATTAGATAATTCACGACCATTCAAATAGTGACGGTATAAGAGAACAAAATATTTGTATAAAGCAAGTCTAAAGTTTCTATCCTCATTAATAACTTCTAATGAGATAATTTGCCCGTTTAAAAACATACTTTCTAAAACATTTCTAACAATATCATCTATATTGTCATCTTTAAGTCTATTTACTTCAGCATTTGTTAAATTGAATTCATCAGAAAACTCACCAGTTTTTATAGCTTCCTTGAATTCCTTATAATCTACATCCTCTTTGCCCTCGTCTGTATCCAATAAAGATACAGTTCTTAACATCTCATCTTTCAGCATAACGGTTCTAAAATTACTCATGTTTGCAACCTTAACCACTACGCTACCATAGTCAAATTTTAGTGTACTTGTAGAACGTCCTGCCCTACCAATAAGATTTTTCATTGATAGCGTTCTGCTTACCTCAAAAGTATTAAGGTAGACAACATCAAAAGGCATATTAATACCTTGCTCAAGAGTAGAAGTTGCAAAACAAATCCTACAAAAACCCTGTTGTGTAAAATTTTCTAATATTATCCTAGCTTGTAATGGCAGTGATCCATGATGGATAACTATTCCATGCCTAAGATTCTCTAGCATATTGGAACGATAATAAGTGTCGTTCGAGCCAATATATTGATTCAATTGGTCCATAAGTTTTAATGCTGCAACATCAGAAATAGGCGGGCATGCGTTTAGGTAATTTGAAAATTCTGAAAAAACCGATTTATTATAAATACTGGCTTTAGTAGTATATATCAAAATACTTCCACCGCTCTTTATCGCTTCCATAAGCGGGTCGAACTTACTTTTGATTTTCTGTTTGCCCATAACTTCCTTATTTAATCCAAAATGAAAATATTCATTGTTATAATATGCAAAGAAAATTTGTCCAACATTTTTTTGCTGATATTGTAAAGATTTAGACTCAGACATTTCAAAGTTATTTTTTTGAAATTGGGCATCTGGGTTAGAGATAAACGGATGAGAAAATATACATTTTGAATTTGGAAATGCATTCTTAATCCGACGCACTATACTATCAAAATAGAGGCCTCTAACTGATTCTTCATCGCTTAGCTGTGCTTCATCAAATAAAAACATTTCAACATTTAGATTATCCTTAAATTTAAAAAGCTCTTTAGCTCTTTCAGGTGTTAAAATGAATACACTTCTTTTTGCGTGTTTCGTATTTATAATATCAACAAACGTAAGAACATTTACTGTTTTATCTGTTATTAATTTACATACACGATCGTAATATTCATTAATAAGTGCCCTCGAAGGCACAATAATTACAACATCTTTTTTTGAGCTTTCAATTAAATTTCTAAATACAAAAGATTTTCCTGTACTCGTTGGTGCAGAAAAACTAAAATTTTTATATTCACTGATTTTTCGGACTATATTTGCCTGCACGGGGGTATAACGAGCTTTGTATTTTTCTTTAATGTACTCTCCATACATATTGAATATTGTACTTTGTAAAGAAGTTGCTTGGGGTTTCTTATAAAAGACACCCATCACTTCTAGTATTTCATTTTGCACATTCTCAAAATATTCGGGCGCAAAAATATTTAAATAAGACAATATTTCTAAAACAGTTGTGGATGTCGGCCCCTCTATAAAAAGCTTGCTTTTTGCATAATTAAATATCTCATCTAAACTCTTTTGTTCAATAATTTTTTTTATAAGCTCTTTCATATATTCACCGCCACCAAAATAATTTCTTCATAGCTTAGAAGTATATTATAATATTGATTTTGGATTATATATGTAATTATAGTATCTGAAGAAGTTGTTTTTGCGGAAAAGCCGATAGCAAAACCTTTAGTCCCTTGTGTAACTTTTTGTATAGCAGTTTGACAGAAAAAGTCTCTTAAGTCTGGAATATCCCTTAAATCTTTTTTAGCATCAATAAATTCTACAACTTGTTTTAGTCCACTACCATATGCATTCCGATTACTTAAATACTTCGCTTCTCCGAAAATTAGTGTTTCACAGTCATTTTGAGTGTGGAAATCAAAACCAGGATTCCCCGAAACCTGCTTGCTATATAGTTCAGAAAGGGGAACACTTAGGTATTTTAATTGATTAACAATTGCATTTCTTGAAAGCTCTGATACAACATATTCACCGGCATTTTCTGAAACCTTTTCCAAGGATGAAGCTGTTAATTTTGCAGTGATATCAGCTACTGTCGGTAAAGCCCTCTCTTTGAATCCCTCTCTAATGTATTCCTTATCAAATCGGCTTATCCAAGAGAGGTCAGAAAGTGTATTAATAATGTCTGTTAATGTTGCCTGTAAATCAATTGGTTCAACTCGGATAAAAGTAACTTTGTTATGATTAAGTTCATCAATTTTTCTGAAATCTAGTATTTTCATCTTTCACCCCTATCGTAAAGTTGAATAATTATGAGTAGTTATTCACTATCTAATGTCTATATATCCCTTAACTTCAGCTATTAATGGTAAGTCTGTAAGTGTATTAAATTCAGATTCTTCATTTTAAAAAATCTAGTTTTTCTAGATTTCTCTTCCCTTTATAAATAAAATATCTAGAAGAAGGAAAATGTATATATCTATTTATCTTCATATATCATTGATGGTCTAATATTGTTACTCTCAATTTCTAGCAGTGAATATCCGTCTGGGAACTCAAATCTACTTTTTATCATAATTTTCACTTCCTTTAAAAGATTTCAGCTAACGTTATGAAGATTACCGCAAAATCATAACCACGTTCATATGACACAAGATGTGGTTATTCCTGTAAAATGACGGATAAGTCCCAGTCTATTCTGTCAACATTACATATATTAGATAAAACAAGTAATTTAACACACGGTTCTAGAAGGACTTTAAGAATTCGTTCTCATTTTTTGGCGATCCTTTTTATCAGTATGTGCCTTAAATAATTTGAAGAAACTAAATGACTTTACTCCTTCAAAAGGTACTAATTGCAGATATCTAGTTCCATCCTCTAAAAATCGAATCGACTCAGCATCTGGGTAAGGTTCAGTATAGACTATCTTTCGCAATCCAGCCTGATAGATCTTTTTTGAACATAGTTCACATGGGAAAGTTGTTGTGTAAATTGTACCACCATACACACCTTGGCTACCGTTTCTAGCAAGCTGTAATAGAGCATTTTCTTCTGCATGTAAGGCTCTTGCATATTCAAGTCTTTTAATATTTAGTTTCGTCTTTATTTCTTTAAAAGTCTGTTGCTTAATTTTTTTTAATTCTTCTTCATCTTGTTCCTGTAATTCCACATTACATTCCTTCTCCAAATCCAAAATCTTTTGGCGTATTTTATTCTGAGAGATTTTATCCTTGAAACAAAATGAATCATTTTCATCTATATCATCCAGCACACCTATATTCTTTAACTCATCAATCAAATTTTTCCATACGCCACACAGCGCCATATCAGATTCAAAATCTGACTTAATCAAAAGTCCACACCCTAGTTGTCCGCTCCCTACATCATTCCATCCTGCTGATAGAACATAGCCTTCAAGATTAGTAATAATTGCTCCAACCTGTCTGGATATGCAATTGGAACGCAAACTAGCTGAATATGCTTCGTGCATTAACAGTTCTGTCATTTTGGGCGGAACACACCCTGGTTGAATAATGAGTGCAAGATATCGTAAAAACTCCTTAACTAAATAGTTGGTATTGAACTCTTTATTGTAGATTGCAATATCAGATAAATGTACGCATCGAGATACTTGTTGAACGTATGTTTCTTTATTACCTGAAGCCCCTCGATCAAAGACCTCTCTCGCTTCACTAAAATATTCACTAGTCTTTCGTTTTTCATAATCGGCAGTTATAGACACCAAATAAAAACTTGCATATCTATTTCGGAAAAAATATACCTCGCTCGGATTTCGAAAACCTTCTATTATAAAAAGATTATTTTTGTTTTTTATATGTCGATAAAATTTAATTAAATAATTAGCATCAATAGAAAGAATATCTTCATGGCCTTTTTCTATAGTGACATAATCATAAGGATGGCCACAACGCCTAAGATTATTTCCAATATCTTGCATGACTTTAACATATTCATCATAAATTAATTGTTCTTTGAGAGTCTTTTTTATCTTGCCAAACAAATCGAACATCTTAATTAGATCCAAACAAAATTTTTCGTCATTTGTAAATTTTTTAAATTGCATCGATTTTACTATATTGTTAAAATCCCTTAAAGTCTTATCAACATTACAGTCCGATATAATTTTTTTAAAAATATTTGGTAATTGAGTAAAACTCTTTTCTCCCTTAGCCTCAACACATTTTTTTATAATTAAGTCAGATAAGGATATCATTCTAAAGTGAAAATCATTTTGGGACTTTAATACAATTAAATATTGGCGTTTTTCCAGACATCGCTTTAATTTACGGTTTTGTTTTTGGGATTCTTCTTCATAATAACGAATAGATAATTCATTAACATGCTTTCCTTGTTCAATCTTCCTTATATATTGAGAACGTTTTAACTTAATATTTTTATTTAATTCGTTGATTTCATCATTATTCGCATTCATTTCTTCAGAAACAATTGTTCTTAAATCGTCTTTAAATGTTGCTCCTGTTAAAAAATCAGCTAAAGAAGTACATCCACTCGCAATTGGAGCAGTTAGCCCTATGACAGTGAATTCCATCCAACTATCCATTTTTTTCGTCACCCCACTAATTTTTTAATAGTTCTATAATATAAATCAAAATCTTTTGTGTTATTTTTAATATAACAAGAATATCATATTTTTATCTCTACAAAAATAGATGACGCATTATTAGAATT
>CAZIGM010000020.1:0-30943 GCA_964538675.1 uncultured Bacillaceae bacterium
TAAATTTTCTACCCATCTCCTTATATAAAGCTTCAACCTCTTTTCGCTCATTTAATCGTTCACCATATGGAGGATTACATATTAAAACACCATATTCCTCATTTATACTTAATTCACTTACAGCCATCCTTTGAAAATGTATCTCTTCATTAAAGCCTGCTTCAGATGCATTCCTAGTAGCAACACTAATAATTTTATTGTCTATATCAGTACCAATAATACTAAGCTTACGATCAAATTGTGCCAAATCATGTGTTTCAGCTCTTGCATCGCGCCATATCTGCCTTGGTATAGCTAACCATTTCTCTGATACGAATTCACGATTCATTCCTGGAGCGATATTTTGCCCAATCATTGCTGCCTCGATTGGGATAGTCCCAGAACCACAGAATGGATCAATAAGTGGTCTTTCTGGATTCCAACGACTTAAACTAATTAGAGCAGCAGCCATTGTTTCTTTTAACGGAGCTGTACCTATCCAGTCTCGGTAACCACGTTTATGCAACCCAGGACCACTTGTATCGATAGTTAATGTTACAATATCCTTTAATAAAGCAACTTCAATTTTGAACATCGGCCCGTCTTCACTAAACCAATCTACTTTATATTTCTTTTTCATACTTTCTACAACTGCTTTTTTAACAATAGCCTGACAATCAGAAATACTGAAAAGAGTAGATTTTATAGATTTACCTTCGACTGGAAATTGTCCGTTTTTTTCAATCCAGTCATACCAAAGTAATGCTTTAGTTTTCTCAAATAGTTCTTCAAAGGTTACCGCTTTAAACTCAGCTATTTTTAATCGTACACGATCAGCAGATCTTAACCAAAGATTTGTACGAGCAATTGCTGAAATATCTGCATTAAACTCTACCTTTCCATTATCAACTTTTACTTCAGTATATCCTAATTTTTTTACTTCATTTGCAACAATGGATTCTAAACCAAATGTAGCAGTTGCAATTAATGTAACTTTTTGCATTAACAATACCCCTATCTAATACATTAAATTTTCCAACACCTATATTATCATATTTTAACAGATAACTTATTTATTAATCAAAACATAATATAAAGTAAATGAATTCTAATTTAAAAATTATAATATATTTTAAATGATAATAACTACTTAATTAAAATAAAAAGTTGACTTATCAATATTTTTAAGGTATTATTTGATTGACCATTAAACAAGAAATAATATTTGGATTGAATAATTAATCGTAACTTCTATGAAGTGTAGCGAGATATTACTATCCTACCTTTAATTAGAAAAATACGATTTTTTTATTTTATGTAAATAATTTTAAAGTTAAATGGTTAGAATATATACTACACATAAGTGTAAAGTTATTTTTAGGAGGATTATGAATGCAAGGTAAAGTTAAATGGTTTAATTCAGAAAAAGGTTTTGGATTTATTGAAGTAGATGGTGGAAATGATGTATTCGTACACTTTTCAGCTATTCAAGGAGACGGCTTCAAAACATTAGAAGAAGGTCAAGATGTTGGTTTTGAAATAGTTGATGGTGACCGCGGACCTCAAGCTGCTAATGTAGTTAAACTTTAATAAATATATAAAAACTGATTTTTCTAAATTCCTAGAACGGAATTTTTTAAGAGTGTAGAGATACAATTGTTTCTCTATACTCTTTTTAATTTTGATTTCATACTAAGATAGAATTATATTTACATATATTGTTATATTATGGGCAAACTTAAATTTATAGCTTATTAAAAAGGATTTTTAAACATATTAATAGAATAATAAAAATAAATATAATGAATTTATTTCAAAAAATGTACACTGAAGGAGGAAATTATATGAAGATTTACTCATCAGAGAACATTAGAAATGTAGGCTTAGTTTCCCATGGAGGAGCTGGAAAAACATCACTAACAGAGGTCTTAGCTTTTATTACCGGCGCAGCAAAAAGATTAGGTAAGGTAGATGAAGGTAATACCATTTCTGATTATCATCCAGAAGAAATTAAACACAATATATCTATCAATACATCGCTAGTAGCTTGTGAATGGAATGAAACGAAAATTAATAATTTAGACACTCCAGGTTTTTCTGATTTTTTTGGTGAAATTGTTTGTACATTACGAGTAACAGATAGTTTATTAATGTTAATCGATGCATCTTCTGGTGTAGAAGTTAGTACTGAGATTATCTGGGATCATGCCGACCAAAGTAATATACCACGATTTATATTTATTAATAAAATGGATCGTGAAAATGCCGACTTTTACAAATCAATTACCTCTTTACAAGAAACTTTTTCTCAAAGTATAGTACCGATAGTTCTACCTATTGGTTCAGAAGATAATTTCTCTGGTATTATCGATTTAATTAATATGCAAGCATATAATTATGATAAGGGTAAAAACTCTAAGATAGATATTCCTGAAGATATGAATGCACAAGTTAAGGAATATAGAGAGAAATTAATAGAAGTAATAGCTGAAGTTGATGACGATCTTACTATGAAATATCTTGAGGGTGAACAGTTCAATACTGATGATATTATTTTCGGTTTAAAAAAAGGAATTGTATCAGCTAATATAGTACCTGTACTATGTGGTTCTGCTCTAAAGAATATTGCATGTGATTATTTACTAGATATTTTAGTTAAATATGCACCTAGTCCACTAGATCGTATTGAAAATAAAAATATCGAAAAAGAATCTCCTGCTGCACTCGTATTCAAAACTATTGCCGACCCATATGTAGGAAAAATTAATTATATTAAAGTTCAACAAGGTACATTTAGCGGAGATAATCAATATATCAATACAAGTTCAAACACAAATGAAAAAATCGGACAAATTTTTACAATGCAAGGGAAAAATCAAATACAAATCTCGGAATTAAATTTTGGTGACATTGGTGCTGTTGCAAAATTGAACAACACATCAACTAGTGATACTTTAACAGTCCAAGGAAGCAATATAGTTTATCCACGAATTGAATTTCCTTCCCCTACTCTATCTATTGCAATTGAACCAAAAACTAAAGTAGATGAAGATAAACTTGGTAATGCACTTCATAGACTATTAGACGAAGACCCAACACTTCATTTAGAAAATAATACTGAAACAAAACAAACTTTATTAACTGGTATGGGTGAAACACATATTGATATTATTATAGAAAAATTGAAAAATAAATTTGGTGTAGAAGTTAATGTAGTCGAAACAAAAATCCCTTATCGTGAAACAATTCGTGGCTCAGCGACTAGGGTTGAGGCTAAACATAAAAAACAATCAGGTGGAGCAGGACAATATGGGCACGTATTTATTGATATTGAACCTTTTCCAGATGGTGAATTAGAATTTGCCAAAAAAGTCTTTGGTGGTTCCGTTCCAAAACAATACTTCCCTGCAGTAGAAAAAGGTATTACAGAAGCAATGACAAAAGGTATTTTAGCTGGTTATCCTGTAATGAACATTAAAGTTACCTTAGTAGACGGTTCTTACCATCCAGTAGATTCTAATGAAATGGCCTTTAAAATAGCTGGTTCATTAGCATTAAAAAAGGGTTGTGAACTTGCAAACCCAATACTATTAGAACCCTACCTTAATCTTGAAATAATTGTTCCCGATCAATATATGGGTGATATTATTGGTGACCTCAATAGTAAAAGAGGCAGAATTCTAAGCATGGAACCTAAAGGTAAACTACAATGTATAAAAGCTGTTGCACCTATGACGGAGTTTTATAGATATTCAATTGATCTCAAATCCATTACACATGGTCGAGGATCATATACTGCAGAATTTAGTCATTATGATGAATTACCAGCCCATTTAGCAGAAAAAGTTATTGATGCAACAAATGATAATTAAAATAATATAAAGAAAGGTTGACTCATATTATTGATGAGTCAACCTTTCTTTAATTGATAATTAATGTTTCGAATTGAGAATGATATAGGTCAAAATAAATACCTTTGTTTTTTATCAATTGTTCATGGGTACCCTCTTCTTCAATATTATTTTCTGACAAAACAATAATTCTTTTTGCGTTTCTAATAGTTGCTAATCTGTGAGCAATGATAAATGTAGTTCTCTCCTTAGTTAATTCTTCTAATGATTTTTGTATTATTGTCTCGCTTAAATTATCTAAAGAAGAAGTAGCTTCGTCTAAAATTAGAATAGCTGGATTCTTTAAAAACATTCTCGCTATTGAAAGTCTTTGCTTTTGTCCACCTGAGAGCTTAATACCTCTCTCTCCTATATAAGTATCATATCCTTTTGGCAATTCAAGAATAAAATCATGTGCGTTAGCTAATTTCGCAGCACGTAAAATTTCTTCATCAGAAGCATCAATATTACCATATAATATATTCTCCTTTATTGTGCCAGCAAATAAGAATACATCTTGTTGAACTATCCCAATATTTTTACGCAAAGATTCAATTGTAACATCTCTAATATCTATCCCGTCAATCTTGATACTTCCTTCATCTATCTCATAAAATCTTGGAATAAGATTACATAGAGTAGTTTTTCCAGCACCAGAAGGACCAACAATTGCAATTGTTTCATTAGGATTTACTGTTAAATTAATATTAGATAAGACTCCTTTATTATCATTATAACTAAACTTAAGATTATTAAAGTCTATCTTCCCTTTAACATCTCTTAACTCAATTGCTCCTTCTTTATCAACTATTTCTGGTTCTGTATCCATAATCTCTCTAAACCTTCTGAATCCAGCCATACCTTGTTGATATTGTTCAATAAATCTAGCTAATGTACGTAAAGGTTCTAAAAATAAACTTATATAAATAATATAGGCAATATAATCACCAACATTTACAAAACCTTTAGAAACAAAATATCCACCCGCAACAAGAGTAATTACTATTGATAGATTTGAAAAAAAATGAACACCTGCATCAAAAAATCCAATATGTTTTACTGTCTTTGAACGAATATTTTTATATCGTGTATTACCTAAATCAAATTTACTTTTTTCATAATCTTCATTTGTAAAAGATTTTACAACTCTTATACCTGATATGCTATCTTCAACTTTAGCATTTATATCAGCTACACTCTCTCTATATTTTTGAAATATTTTCTTTAACTTGCTGTTATAGATAACCATAAAAAGAAACATTATAGGTATAATGGCAAAAACAATTAGAGTTAACCATACATTAATATATAAAAGTAAAATAAATGCACCTACAACTCTTATTATTGAAATAAATAAGTCCTCTGGACCATGATGTGCTATCTCTGCAATATCTACTAAATCATTAACTATTCTAGACATTAAGTGTCCTGTTTTTGTATTATCAAAAAAATTATTTGAGAGTTTTTGAATATGATTAAATATATCTCTTCGCATATCATATTCCATTCTAGCTCCCAATACATGTCCATAGTAACCAATTATGTACTCAAAGAACATTCTAAATATAAACAGTACTAATAAAATTGCTCCAGCCTGATAAATTAAAGAAAATTGTTTGTTTGGAATAATATTGTTAATAAGATCTCTCGTTACCATGGGGTAATATAAATCTATTAAAGATATAAAGATTGCACTAAATAAATCTAGTAATAATAATCCTATATGTGGTTTATAATACTTTATAAATTGTTTCATCTGCTTCACACTTCACTTTCAACATTTAAGTAACAAAAATTAATCCTTATATACTATATCGATTGTTCCTCCTCCTAAACATATCTCGTCCATATAAAAAACAACTGCCTGTCCAGGGGTAATCGCTTTTTGCTGATAATCAAAAAACACATCACATGTATTATTTTCTCTAATTTTAACTGTAACCTTTTGGTCCGACTGACGATATCGAAACTTTGCAGTACACGAAAAAGTTGATTCTATTTGATCTTTGTTTATCCAATTGACATCTATTGCAGATAATCCTTTAGAATATAAGCTTGGATGACTCTCTCCTTGTACAACATAAAGAATATTTTTTTCTAAATCCTTTTCTGCAACAAACCAAGGTTCTCCAGTGCCTTGCCCTCCAACTCCAATACCTCTACGTTGTCCCAACGTATAATACATTAATCCCTGATGTTCACCTAGTAATTTATTATCATCAAGAGAACGGATATCCCCTCTTGTTGCAGATATATATTTACTAATAAACTCACGAAAATTGCGTTCTCCAATAAAACAAATCCCTGTACTATCTTTCTTCTTAGCTGTAGCTAATCCAGCATTTTTTGCAATTTCCCTAATTTGAGGTTTAACTAAATTTCCTATTGGAAATATAGTTTTTGCTAATTGTTTTTGATTTAACTGATTTAAGAAATATGTTTGGTCCTTATTATTATCAACACCTCGTAAAAGTTTAAATTCATTATCGAGAAAATCAATGCGTGCATAATGACCAGTAGCAATATAATCACATTCTAAATTAATAGCTTTATTCAGAAAATCCCCAAATTTAATTTCTCTATTGCACAATACATCAGGATTTGGTGTTCTACCTTTCTTATATTCTTCCAAAAAGAATGAAAATACCTTCTCCATATATTCTTTTTCAAAATTAACTGAATAAGCAGGAATACCAATTTGATCACAAACCCGTTTTACATCATCAAAATCCTCAGCAGCAGTGCATTGCCCAAACTCGTCTAAATCACTCCAATTCCGCATAAAAAGTCCTATTACTTCATATCCTTCTTCTTTTAATAATAATGCTGCAACTGAAGAATCTACACCGCCGGACATCCCTATAATAACCCTTGTATCCTTTTTTGCTTTTTCCATTTTATTCAACCTCTTCAATTGATATTATTAGCTATAGCTATTTTACAATTTATTAAGATTAATTTAAATTTTTAATAAATTATATATACTCTGAATAAATTAAAATGACTGTTAATTATTACAGTCATTTTTTATTTTTTTATTAATTATTATGTTTTTTAAAGTTTCTATCTCGTTGATATTTCTTTCTATTTCTGCTTTTACTTCCACTTCCACTTCTACTTCTATTATCACGAAAATCCTTCTTCTTATCATATTTTTTTCTATCTTCTTTTACTCTTAAAGGATTCTCAGAGGTTAATTGAATAGGAGTCGTATCAGGTTCCTTAACCAGCATTTTTAATGCAGCAGATATAAGAGTAACAGAATCATATTCTTCTAAAAGCTCTTCTGCAACATTTTTATATTGATTATAATTATTTTCTTCAATAACACTAATTAATTTTTCTGTTATTATTCTTTTTTGTCCCTCTAAAGCGTCAGTAACAGTCGGTACATTTTTTCGCTCAATCTTTTTTCTAGTTGATCTTTCAATAGCTTTTAGATGGGCTATCTCTCTAGGAGTTATAAATGTTATTGCTAAACCTGATTTCCCAGCTCTACCCGTTCTTCCAATTCGATGGACATAACTCTCTGGATCTTGCGGAATATCAAAATTAAAAACATGTGTTACTCCTGAAATGTCTAAACCTCTAGCTGCAACATCAGTTGCTACTAAAACCTCAATTGTACCTTCTTTAAATTTTCTCATAACAGAATCACGTTTAGCTTGAGTAAGATCTCCATGAATACCTTCTGCAGAATAACCCCGTTTACTTAAGGCTTCAGATAACTCATCTACGCGTCTTTTTGTTCTACCAAAAACGATTGCCAATTCTGGTGAATGTATATCAAAGATTAGACAAAGAACATCAAGTTTTTGCTTTTCTTTTACTTCCATATAGTGTTGTTCTATGTTAGGAACAGTAATTTCTTTCGCTTTAACTTTTATTAATTCTGGATTCACCATGAATTTTTGTGACAATTTTTGAATTCTTTCTGGCATAGTAGCAGAAAAAAGTAGTGTTTGTCTCTTTGATGGAATCTCTAGTAGTATTGTTTCAATGTCTTCAATGAATCCCATATTTAACATTTCATCAGCTTCATCGATAATGACCATCTCAATACTGTCTAATCTAATTGTTTTTCTCCTTATATGATCTAATAATCTACCTGGAGTTCCAACAATTACTTGAGGTTTATTTTTTAATGCTCTTATTTGGCGTGTAATTTCTTGACCACCATAAATAGGTAAAGTACGAATTCCTTTAAATTGACCAATTTTATTTAATTCTTCTGCAACCTGAACAGCTAATTCCCTAGTTGGAGTTAAAACAATGCCTTGAATTTTACCTGTATCGATGTTTGCTCTTTCGACTAATGGTATACCGAAAGCTGCTGTTTTACCTGTACCTGTCTGAGCTTGACCTATTAAATCTTTTTCATCCATTACTAATGGAATTGTTTGATCCTGAATAGGAGTTGTTTCTTCAAATCCCATATTAATAACTGATTTAATTACTTGTTGGCTTAAACCTAATTCTTCAAACTTTCTCAATTTCTTTCATTCTCCTCTAAAGTAAAAAATATAAAGCCGAACTTCATTCAGATGGAGTTTTTCACCTAAAGGTATAAGTGCAACTAAGACTTACGCTACGTTTAAACTTGCGTAAATCAAGTTTTCTTTAACTCCATCTGAACTCAAGTGAGACTTATCCTAAATTCATTTTCCCCACTTAACATAGCACGACTTAATGCTTTAGCATTACAGCGTGACTTGCACACTTTGTGTGTAAGTGAGGGTCTTATCATATCTGGATAAACACACAATCAAAAGACATTCTCCTATATTCGCTGGAAAATGTCCTTATATCTTTCATTATAAACATCTTACGAAATTTATATTATCATAATTTATATACCAATGCAAATAATTTAAGCAATTAATCACAATATACACCTTAGGAAGGGTTTTCTACTTTACCGATAAAAAGAATAAGGTCACTGCTATTATCTTGTATTATAAATATAAATGGTTTATCTATATAGAACTCAGGTACTTCCTCTGGTAAGTATGGCATTGACGTTGCTCTCATCATAATAGCTGTTAATGCCGCAGCTTCTGTTCCTTCTTCATCTACTTTCACAACACAATCGTGTAATACTTCACTAATATATAAATCTATATCGTCATTAATTCCACTAAAATCTGCTAAATCTGAATTAAATGAGTTTTCCATGCCTAGTATCTTTAATGTGTCGTTAATAACTGATTTATATTCAATATCAAACTTAGGTAATTTTATTTTAACACTCATATTTTCTAGATCTTCATTGTAATTATTTATCACTTCAGTATCTAACTTTTCTAGATATTCATCAATATCACCTTTAGGTAATAAAATGAGCATTTTTCCATTATAATAATCTAATGTTCCAAGCTGCACTTCATCATCTTCATAATAACCTATATTCCTTTGGTCATTCATCATATCAACATTAACTGTATTACCATCTTTTAAATAAAAATTTTCTACTTGCGTTTTTTCTTTATCAAAGCTATCTATCCATTTACCTTTAAAATAAAGAACATTAAAAATTGTCATCATTAAATCATCACTTAGTTCTGTAATAGGCTCCTTAATCAAGCCATTGCTCTTTTCGTTAATCCAACCATTCATCTCTCTTAATGTACTATCATCTTTAAAGTCAGCATTATAAATATCACTGTTATAGTATTTCTTTGCTAAATCCAGGTAATTAGATTTTACGTTTAGTTTATTATCAATCCATATAGAATTAAATATCTGCGTAGTTCCGCTATCTTCCACTCTTTCATTATTTAAATAATTAATCAAATCATTCATACTATTATTTAAATCTTTATCGGAAAATCCTTCAACATGCAGAGTCTCTTTTAATTGTTCCTTTGTTTCACCTTCTGCTCCATTAAGCAGTACATTAAATGCAGTAAATATACTTATCGGTGAAACAATAATATTTTCATTCCCATTTTGATTTATCTCTTCTTTAAATACTTCTAATCCAAAATTATCTGTAGCTTCTATAATTGACAGTCCACTTATTGAATTAATATCATTGCTTGTTTGAAACTCAATATCATTAGTTAAAGCCATAGCACTATTTACTGAATTATTATTTGTTGTATTATTACATCCACCAATAACTAAACCCATTAAAGAAATGATCACAATAAAAGATAATAACCTCTTCATTACTCTATATCCTCCTTATTTTTAGAAAAACTAAAAAACTCATCAATTACTTGACGAGTTTTTAATTAAATTTGTTTCAAAAATTTTTTGTTTTCACATTAAATAAATTAAAAAGATAGAAGCTAGTCCAAAATATACTGTCAAAGAAAAAATATCATTTAACGTAGAAATTAATGGTCCAGAAGCAATAGCTGGATCGACTTTAAAACGATATAAAATAATTGGAATTATAGTACCAGCTAATGTTCCTATAATTAAAGATAAAAATAATGAGACACCTACTATCAACCCAAATATTGGGTTACCTTGCCAGATATAAGCAATAATAGCAATCAATATACCATTAGTTATTCCTATGATTAATCCCACACCAAGTTCACGAAAAATTAATCTTCCTATTCTTTTTTTGGTAATATCATTTGAGGCTAAACCTCTTACCACAACTGCTAAAGATTGTGTTCCTGTATTACCTGTCATACCTGTTATCATCGTCATAAAAAACGAAAGAGCCACTACAGTATCAAGGGTATATTCAAAATTGCTAATAATATTAGCAGAAATAAGTCCAATAAGTAATAGAAAAATTAACCAAGGTAACCTTCGAAATGCCGCGACATGAGCTTTTGTATCGAAGTCAATATCCTTACCACCTGCAGATAATTTTTCAATATCTTCATTAGCTTCTTGTATTACGATATCGATAACATCATCAACTGTTATTATTCCAACCATTATATTATCCTCGTCTACTACAGGAACAGCAATAAAATCATACTTTTGTATCGTATTCGCTACTTCCTCTTGATCCATATCTACTGATACAGATATAACTCTAGTAAACATTATATTTTCAATTTTATCTTCTAAATCTGCTAAAAGTAAATCTCGAAAAGAAACTACACCTACTAACTTCTTTTTCTCATCAAGAACATATAAGTAGTATATAGTTTCAGCATATTCAGCAAAAACTTTAAATTTATCTACTGCTTCCCTGACAGTATAATAACTGCGAATCCAAACAAAACGGTTTGTCATTATACCACCAGCAGTATCAGCAGGGTATTTCATCAGGTTTTGCACTGTTATAGACTCTTCAATTTCCATTGCTTTTAAATATTCTTGCAATACTTCAATAGATAACTGACTTAATAAATCGGCTAAATCATCATTATCCATTAAATCCATAATAGAAGAAGACTTCTCAATACCAAGCCTTTGTAAAACCTCGTGCTGATATTTTATATCTAATTCTTGTAATAATTCAGCAATTTGTTGTGGTTCTAAAAATAGAAGGAACTTCTGCCTATGTTTTTCTGGTAATTCAATATATATTTTTGCAATATCATATGGTTGTAATTCATCTATAAGATTTTTAAAATCTGTTCTTTTCATTTCTTTTAAATATTTAATTATAATTAATAGCATTTGACTCTCTGTCATATGATATGTCATTATTATCACCAACTTTTTTTTTAATATTTTTACATATTTTGCTCCTTTCATATAATATTAGACGTTACTCTTATTGTTATCAAAGTTTTGATTAGTTATCAAGTCTTTGAAAATTAATAATTATTAAATCAATAAACAATATTTAAGCATAAATGATGTAATCTGGTTTTTTAGCATAATATATTATCAATCTTTATAGAAATTAATAGACAGATCTTCATACTCGGTAGATTTTAAAATAGGAATACGTACCTCTAATAATCCCTTTTGATACTTAGCATTAATTCTATTATTGTCCAATATATATGGTAAATTAATTTTCCTATAAAAATGACCAATATTACGCTCGAATTTTGTACGTTCTTTATTTGTAAAGGAATATTTTCTTTTTATATCTCCTTCGATTACCAAACTAGAACCTAATAGCTTTATACTTACATCTTCTTTACTATTTAATCCGGGTATTTCAAAAATTAATACTACATCACTATTTTTATAAATAATATCTACCGGAATTATTCTATTATTTGATTTATGATTAACTACTCCTTTATGTTCATTTTCTGTATTATTAACCACTCTTTCTAGAAACCCTTCTTCAAATGTATTTTCTTTAAAAAAAGTTTCAATAAAGTTAATATTGTTTTCTAATAATCCTTTAAGACCTTTTAAATCATAAGGAAAAAGCTCCATGTATTATCTCTCCTTATAGGCACATATATAAGTAATTTATGCATCCTTAGAAGAAATGGTACTATAGTATATTAAAAAGAGAATAACTATTCCAAAAATAAAAAGAATTAATTTTCCTATCCAAGTAAAAGTAATTATGTTATACACAGAAAAACCTTCAATAAGTAATGCAGGTATTTTACCAATAGAACTTGAGATGGAAAATGATAATAGAGAAATCTCTCCGATTGCACCTAACATTGTAATAATACCAGATGGAATAAACGGCATAAGTCTCATAGAAAATATTGAAAGAAATGCTTTTCTTCCTTTTAAATATATAACCTTTTTTGCTTTAGGATACTTATCTATCTTTTTATTGGATATATTTTTAAATCCCTTACGATATAAAATAAAAGTAATAATTGCTCCTAACGTTTCTCCAAAAAATGATACTGTAATTCCTTGCCAAAATCCAAAAAAAATAATATTTGCCGCAGTAATAAAAAATGAAGGAATGACACCAAGTATACTTACTAGAATGTTAATTGAAACACTTATAATAATTGCATATTCTACGTATTTATCTAGTAATGCTATAATATTTATTTCCATAAATAAATACCTCTAATTAAATAGTTTACTATACTCAGTTGCTATTTTTGCACCTACTAATGCATTATTTTTAACTAGCTCAATATTCGCCTCTAAACTTTTATTATCAGTAATCTCTTTTAGTTTATCTAATAAATAAGGAGTTACTGCCTTTCCTGTCACATTATGTTCTCTTGCTTCTTTTATTGCTCTATCGATAGAGTTGTTAATGTGATCTTTTTCTAAAGCATATTCTTCAGGAATTGGATTTGCGATTATTATTCCACCATCTAATTCCATTTTCCATTTTAAATTAATTATCTCTGCAATCTTCTTCGCATCATCAACTCGGTAATCAACATTAAATCCACTATTTCTCGTATAAAACGCTGGAAAATCATCAGTTTTATATCCTATTACTGGTACACCATTTGTTTCTAAATATTCCAATGTTAGACCAATATCTAATATAGATTTGGCTCCAGCACATATAACAGCAACATTTGTTTGAGCCAACTCCATTAAATCAGCTGAGATATCCATTGTTTCAGTAGCATTACGGTGAACTCCACCTATTCCACCAGTAACAAATACTCTAATTCCAATCAAATCAGCTATTATCATCGTTCCAGCTACTGTTGTTGCTCCACTTAATTTATTTGCAAGAACAATAGGAATATCTCGTCTACTAGTCTTTATTACATTCTTTCGTTTAGCTAAATCCTCAATTTCAGATTCATTTAATCCCACTTTAATAACGCCATCTATAATTGCAATAGTTGCCGGTATTGCTCCAAGGTCTCTAATTATTTTCTCTACCGTCAATGCAGTTGTTATATTTTCTGGATAAGGCATTCCGTGAGTTATAATTGTTGATTCAAGGGCAACGATTGGTTTATTATCAATTAATGCTTCTTGAATTTCTTCACTTACACAGATATGTTTTTTTAATATTTCACTGTTTCCCATTTAATATAATTCCTTTCTTTTATTTTCTAATAAAGACACAGATAAATCATCTGCTACTGTTTGTGTTCTATTTAATGTTATAGCTGCAATCGCAGAACCATATCTACATGCTTCAAATATATTCTTGTCAATATTTAAGCCGTAAATAATCCCAGCTATAAAAGCATCCCCTGCTCCTGTTGTATCTACTACTTCAACTTTTGGACTAGATAATAATTCATGCTCTTTTTCATTAGCAACATAGACTCCCTTGTCACCTAGAGTTATCACAATCTGTTTAACTTTTACTTTCTCCAAAAAATAATTAGCAACCTTTTTTAAATCATTATTAGATTGAATAACCAATCCAGATATAACTTCAGCCTCTTCCTTATTCGGAGTAAACAATTCAACACCTTTTAAAAGTCCTTTTAATTTAACAGATTTTTTTGCTGATACTGGATCAATTCCTATTGGTATATTCTTACTCTTTAACCATTTTAGTAAATAATTTAATGTATCCTGTGAAAGATTAGAATCAATAAATACCATTTTTGCTCTATTGATAGTAGGCAAGTAATTATTTAATAAATCTTTTTCTAATCTATCCATAATTTTCATATCCGAAATAGATCCAACTTGTTCTTTTTTCTCATTTAGAATTGATAAATACATACCTGTTTTTTCATCATGTAATTTAATCATATGTTGTGTATTAACACCAGATTGATTAGTAACCTTGATTAACCATTCTCCATCCTCATCACTACCCACAACACTATATAATGATGTAGGAACTTGTAATTTCCCTAAATTTTCGGCAACATTTCTACCTACTCCACCTGCAGATTTCATTATATCTCCAGGATTACTACTCTCATATCTAAATTTTCCATTTGAAATTCCCTTAATATCTACATTTGCACCACCAATAATGACTACCTCTTGTAAATCTTCTTTTAATATATAACCTCTTTGTAAAACACCTTTTTTAATTAATCTAGCAAGATGACCGGCAATAGAAGATCTAGAGATACCAATCTGCACAGCTAATTCCTCTTGTTCTAAATAAGGATTACTTCTCAACAATTCAATTATTCTCTTCTCTTTATTTGTAATATTATTCATTTCTCATCACTCAACTTATGTTTTATTATTAAACATTTGTTTTATTATATCAGATGATTATAAGTTTAACAATCACTTATGAGGTGGGGTCTTATCATATCTGGGTAAACTATTTTTTATTCATAAACATTGTTAACATCTTGTCAAAAATTTTTGGGAAAATATAATTTAATTTAACACCAATATTAAAAAGAAATGGAATAGTTTTGTCATTTTTTTTATTTTCAATTACTTTTAATACTTCATCTGCTACACGATCGGGTGATAAAATAAATTTCTTAATATTTGAAACGTAATTACCTGATGGATCAGCTTTCTCAAAAAATGGTGTATCTATCGGTCCAGGATTAATTGTTGAAACATAAACACCCGTATTTTTTAATTCCTGACGTAATGCATTAGAAAAACCAATCATTGCAAATTTAGTAGCGGAATAACCAGCTGCTTTTGCCGTTGCAATCTTTCCAGCAACTGAAGCAATATTTATAATATGTCCTGATTTATTTATTAACATTGATGGAAGCAAGGCTTTTGTACACCTAATCATACCCATATAATTTGTATCAATCATTTCCTCATAATCAGATATAGAGGCATCTACAAAATAATCAAACAGCCCAAATCCTGCATTGTTAATTAATATATCAATTCTTCCATATTTTACTAATACGTCCTCAATAACTTTATAAACCTCGTTAGAAGATGTAACATCCATATGATATATTTCATGTTCACACTTAATATCAGATGATATTATTTCTAATTTTTCTAATGAACGTGCAGTTAATATAAGAATTGCTCCTTCTTTAGAGAGTACTTTTGCAATTGTTGCACCAACTCCGCTTGATGCTCCAGTTATTACTACCACTTTATCCTTTAGCAAAACAATTCACCTCATTTAGATTAAATACTATCAGAAAATAAAAATCAAGAGAACTAAATAAGTAAAAAAATATTGGTAAGAATAATAAGAACTCAAAAAAGGAGTATCTATTATGACAATAAATAAAATATTGATTATTTTTTTAATCTTAATATTTTGTTTTTCTTTATCACCAATCTGTTTTGCTAATCTCCCGGAAATTTATGAAGGGGTATATTTAGAAATTGATAAAACAAATAATATTTTAAACATATATTTAAATGGCTATATAACATATTCCTATCCAATTGCAACTGGCATAAATGATTATCTAACACCTGAAGGGAATTTTCTAATTATCACAAAAGTAGAAAATCCATGGTATCTACCAAAGAATATTCCTGGAGGAGATATTAGAAACCCTTTAGGAACAAGATGGTTAGGACTTAATGTTCCAAATACAGGAGGATATAAATATGGCATTCATGGTACTAATAATCCAACTTCAATTGGCCATCATATTAGTCAAGGATGCATTAGAATGTTTAATTGGGATATTGAATGGTTATATCGACATATTCCTATTGGTACGCTAGTAATTATTAAGTAAAAGAAAAAGACCCGAAAATTCGGGTCTAAATCCTCAAATTAAATAATTAAAATAATGGTAAGTTATCTAAATTGTCATTTTTTTCACTGTTTGGATTGCTTCTTAAAAATTCTCTTCCGTTTTTTGCTTGACCTACATTTACTCCTTCAACCTTGCCTTCTTTACTCATTCTAATAGCTTCTTCAATAGGATATACATCCCCATTCTCAAACATTACGTCAGTAATGTCGCCTTCAGGATTTTTCTTTACTTTTATAATTCTTGTTGATTTTTCTTCCATTTTTAATCCCTCCTAAATAGTAGTATTTGGAGAAATTATTATTAATATTCATTATTTAGGCAAATTCTAACTTAACCCTTGATCCATTCCCTTTAGAATCAGGAGGTTCCAAAATAAATCTTCTATTTACACGACTTTGTAGTTCAGGCAAATGAGATATAATGCCAACTATTAAATTACCGGAATTCAATTTTTCTAAAGTCATCATTACTGTATCTAGTAAATCCGAATCCAAACTACCAAAACCTTCGTCAAGAAAGAAAAATTCTAATGGATGCTCTCCTTTTAATTGAATTTGTGAAGATAATGCAAGAGCAAGAGCTAAAGAAGCTAAAAAAGTCTCTCCTCCTGATAAACTTTGGACAGGTCTTGATAATGATCCATTTAATTCATCAATTAATCTGAAAACGCCTAACTCATCAACTTCTAAACTAAAACGATTTCTTGTAAGCTGCCTGAGTTTTTCTGAAGCTATAATAGTTATATTATGAAGATATTCTTGAGCAATAAAGTCCACAAATGAATTACCACGCAATATCTGATTTAATTCAGATGCTATATCTAGCTCGTATTGAATCTCCTTACGTTTCAAATCATACTTAATATATTTATCGTATTCTTTTTCTAACTGTTGATATTTAAATGTAGATTCAGATAATTTCAGCTTATTTCTTTCTATATTCTCTTCTAGCTTAGTTTTTTGCTCTTGTAAAGAAAGCCATTCTTCATCAGACAATTTAAGGCCATCTAATTTTTCTAGTAATTCTCTTTTTTGTTCCATTAATAAATTCTTTCTATCATTATAGGTCTTTATTTCTTGACATAATTCTTCATAATGTTCTTGTAACATTAAATTTTGTTCTATTGTTTGAATGCTCTCCCAGTTTTCAACATTAATAAATTTAGCAAGCTTTTCATAAGTACTAGTATATTGTATTAATATGTTATCTAATACAGCCTGTTCTGAATTAATAGTGGTTACAGTTTTGATTAATTCATTATTTTTTTGGTTCCAATTATCTTCGTGTTTAACTAAATCTTTTGATATTTGTTCTAATCGTTCAGTAACCTTACTAATTGCTTCATTAGCTGATAGATTATCTGTTAAACCATTCAATTTCATTTCAAGCTTAATTTTAGATTCATTTTTATTATCAAGCAATATTCCTATTTGTTCCCTCTTATTTTTGTATTCCAATGATTGATTCTCAATTTCTTTAATAATACTTTCTTTTTTTAGGGAAATCTCTTCTAAATCTTTTAATTCTTTTCGTATTTCTTCTTGTTTCTCACCGGTTTCGTCTATTTGTTTTTTTACTAATTCAATTTTATTGTAATCCCAGTCAATATTAATTGAAGTTAATTTGTTATCATTACTCTCCTTTTCTTTCTTAAAATTTGCTAGAAGTTTAATTGTTTTTTCTTCACTTTCTTTAATATTACTAACTTGAGAAAGTAATAATTTATATTTATATTTATCTTTATTAATATTTTCTTTTGTTGATTTAATTTTTTCTTGTGTTTGATTAAATTGAGCAGTCCATTTATCTAAGTCTTCTTTTAAATCTTCATGTAATTTTTTTTCTTGATTAACCTTGTCATTTATTTGATTAATTGTTAAATCTTTATATTCCTTTGGTAACTCTAAATGTCTTTTATCGAGCATTATTTTATGTTTATTTAAATCTGATACGTTTTTCTCTAAATTGGCATCTATAATGCTTAGTTTATTTTCTAATTCTCTTAGTTCTGATGTCAAATCCACCAATTCTAATTCATATTTATATACATTATCTTTTAACAAGCTAAACCTATTCTCTATTTCTTGATTAGCTAATATATCTTTTATAGGAGGAAAAGGGTGGTCTGTAGAACCACATACCAAGCATGGTTTACCTTTTTCTAACTTTACAGCTAACTTTCTAGCTAAATTCTCATAATCTTTATCCTCAATAGATATTAACTCATCTTTATCTTCCTTAAGCATATTTTCTTTTTTATTAATTAGTTGTTTTAATTCCTTAATACCTTTTCGTAAAGTCTTTCTTTCCTCTTCATAACTTTCTTGTTCATTTTTTAACGATTCTACATTAATGTAATTATCCTCTAACAAATTTGTATTGATAACAAGCTCTGTCAATGACCTATCTGTTTTGTACCAATCTTCAAGTTCAATTGGTTTATTATTATTCATATTTCTAATCTCATCTTCGATTTTTGCATAAAAACTCTCATTTTCTTTTATTTTTTTCAGTTCACTATCAATCTTTTTTTCTATATCTTTAATCTTCATTTTATATTCTTTTAAATCAATATTAATTTTTTTAATTTCTTCATCAATTCTTTTTTGATCACGTAATATATCCCAAGCCCTATCTACTTGTTTTCTTTCGCTAGTTAAAATTGTTGTATTCTCAATTATTTTTTTTAAATTATTTATTTCGTTTTTTATTTCAGTTGTTTCTTTATGTATATTTTCATAATCTTTTCTTTGTATACTATCCTTACTAATAACTTCTTCCAAATCACAATTTAGATTAACAATTTCATTATTAAAGTCTTTAATTTGCTTTTCCCATTCAAGTGCTTCCTGCAATTTAATCTTTTTTTCAGTTAAAAATGAAGTTTCAGTTTGAACAATATTTTTATAATTATCTAATATATCTTTTTTATTAGAAGTTTCTTTTTGTAATATTTCTTTTAATTCTTTTAATTCATTAATTCTGTTATTACTTCTACTCTTATCATCATTTAATTTATTATATAAATCTAAGGTCGGTTCGATTAGTCTAGCTTTTTCTGCATTTTTCTTTTTTGTAATATTTTCAGCATTTATATCTTCATTATTATTAAGGTCATCTAATAAATTGTTAATATCTATTAGTTTCAATTGATTTTCCCATCTATTCTGTTTTTGATTATAATCAATTAAAAATGTTTTAATTTCTTTTTCATTTTCTTTTACTATGTTCTTTGACTCATGCATTACCTCTCTTATATTATCTAGGTTATCTTTTGAGGCATGTGACAATACTTCCATTTTTGCTAATAATTCGTCTCTTTGTTTTTTAAAATTATTTTCTCGGTTTTGAGCTTTATCTTTTAACTTTTTACCATATTGGTCTAATCTGAACAATCTTTCTAACATAGGTCTTCGATCCGCTGCTTTTAATGTAAGAAATTCAGCGAATTTACCTTGAGGTAATACAACTGCTCTTGTAAAATCATCGACAGTTAACCCAAGAATAGCTTCTATTTCTTTTGTAACTTCTTTTTCCTTATCAGCTATTACAACTTCTTTTCCACTTTCAGATAAAACTAGTCTTGCCAAAGTAGATTTTAGTCTCTGGTTATCAATTCGACTATAAACCCGTTCGACGGTATATATAAGACTTGATTTTGCTAAAGCTAAAGCAAAAATATATTTAACATAAACCTTATCTTCTTGTTGATTTATTATTCCCACTCTATTAGCGTCGCTTCTTTCAACACGTCCATATAAAGCTAATGTAATAGCGTCCAAAATTGAAGATTTACCACTTCCAGTAGGACCAAATATTCCAAAAATTCCAACATCAGATATGGAAGTAAAATCTACATTCTGTTCTTGTCTAAAACTATGTAATCCTTTTATTGTTAAAGAAATGGGCCTCATTCACTGTCTACCTCCTCGCTAGATTGTTCATAAAATAAGTCGGTAAACAAAGTAACTACTTCACTTCTTGGTTTCGCGCCAGCTTTATATTCATAAAATTTCTCAAAAAGCTCTGCTGGTTTTTTTGATTTGATATTAATTATCTCTAATGATTTTTCTAATTCAGGTGTTACTAATCTTATATTAATAAGGCCATCGTGCATTTTTCTGATTCTATTTATTTCTTCTAGTGATAAAGGGTTTTTTAAGTGTAACTCTAAATCAATCCATGCTGCAATATTACCTTCGTTAGCTATCCAGCTTTCTAATTCAGGTATTCCATTAATAATTTTTTTCGATATAAGCGGTTTACCGCTATATAAATGAACTTCAGATGTAGCTACACACTTACTAGAATCAATATCAATAATCGTAATTGCTTTATTGTGATTAGCTTCAGAGAAACTATATGCTAAAGGCGAACCAGAATATTTGGTTAATGAATTTACTCCTTTAACCTCCTGAGAACGATGTAAATGTCCTAAAGCTACATAATCAAAAAAATCAGGAATATGCTTTGGTTCAACGGTATATGCCCCACCAATTTGAATCTCTATCTCTGATTCAGAAGTTATTCCACCTTGAACAAAAATATGACTCATTGCAAGATTATAAGTATCTTTTGTAAATATTGATTCTTGAGATTTAAACCATTTATAAATAAATTCAGAATAAGCCTGTCTGATATCACGAATATTAACACTCTCACTAAGTAATAGTTTTAGCCTTGATTCTGAAGGATATGGTAAAGCAGAGATAATAATAGGTTTATCTACTGCAGGGATATAAATTTTCAACCAACCTATCCCTGAACTTTCTGTGAAAATAAAATCTTCTTTTTTGTATTGACTTGGGCGAATTTCATCTGTTGGCAAACCGATTAAATATATACCTTGTTTATCAGCTAATGGATTAGCAGCTCTTATCCTTTCAGGTTGGTCATGATTGCCAGAAATAACAACTACACCTCTTTTACCATTATTAGATAACCTATATATTGTTTCATAGAAAAGGTTTTCAGCCCATGCCGGAGGATTTACTGTTTGATATATATCTCCAGCAACTAATACTAAATTTACTTTTTCATCATCAGCAATCTGACATATTTCATCCAAAACATCTATCTGTTCTTTTTGACGATCTCTACCTTCCAAAGATTTTCCTAAATGCCAATCAGCTGTATGTAATATTTTCATATTTATCCACCTATCCTATTGATTTATACTCTTTAACACATTTACATTCTTAATATAGCTACTAAAAAAGACAGCTATAGTAATAGCTGTCATGTCAGAGAGGGTGTAATCAATGTAATTATATCATATAATTATTTTCTTTTTATATCTATTTAATGGGATAATTTTATTATACTGAATTTACAATCCCTATTATTTTCTCTTTCATATTGTTTAATTTTTTATATACTTCAATATTTGAAATACCATTAGCACTAAAATATATTTTAATTTTTGGTTCAGTACCTGAAGGTCTAATGGCTATCCAAGAATTATCTTCTAAAATTAATTTAAGAACATTTGATTTTGGAAAATTTAAGTGTGAAATCTTATTATTCTTTCTATCTCTTTTTTCTTGACTCAAATAATCTTCTACGTATTCTACTCGTTGACCACTTATATCTTCTGGAGTTTTTTGACGGAAATACGTTAATATATCATCAATTCTTTTACTACCTTCAATACCTTTCAATTTTATTGATACTAATTCCTCAGCATAATAACCATATTCTTTAAAAATCTTCTCTAAAATATCAAAAAGTGTCAAACCACTTTGTTTGTAAAAAATCGCCATCTCCACTACTAATGCCGCAATTTGAATAGCATCTTTATCACGAACAAAATTTCCTGCCAAATAACCAAAACTCTCCTCATACCCAAACAGAAACTTCATTTTCCCTTCTAATTCATAATTATTTATTTTTTCACCTATATACTTAAAACCCGTCAACGTATCCACAGTATTTATTCCATATTTTTGTGCTACTTTCCTACCTAGTTCAGAAGTAACAATGGTTTTTATAACGATATAATCATCAGATAATGTTCCTTGAGCTGTTTTCTCGCTTAATAAATAATTTAGTACTAGCACACCTAATTGATTGCCGTTTAGAGCTTGATAATTCCCATCAATATTGACTAATAAACCCATTCTATCTGCATCAGGATCTGTGGCCATTACCAAATCAGCATTAACTTGTTTAGCTAATTTGATTGCTAACTTAAATACTTCAGGATTTTCTGGATTAGGAACCTTAATTGTTGAGAATTCTGGATCTGGTGTTTCCTGTTCTTTAACAATGTATAGATTTTTAAAGCCTATATCATCAAAAGTTTGTTGGAGTAATTTATTACCTGCTCCATGAAGTGGTGTGTATACAACTTTTAAATTTTCACCATATTTATTAATATAATCTTTATGTAATAATAATTCCTCTACTAATTTTATATACTTATTATCTATTTCTTCACTAATAATTCTCAATTTCCCATTTTCTATAGCTTCTTCTAGATCAATTACTTTAATATCTAGTGAATTATTTATTTTGTTTATTTCCTTATATATCATTTCTGCGACAGATTCAGTTATTTGACTACCGTTCTCATTATATACTTTATAACCATTATACTCTGGTGGATTATGACTTGCTGTTATAACTATTCCTGCAAATGTTCTTAAATCTCTTACAGCAAAAGATAATAATGGTAATGGACGAAGATCGTTAAATAAGTAGACCTTTATTTTGTTCGTAGCTAAAACCTTAGCCGTTTCTTCTGCAAACTCTTTTGAATACTTTCTAGAATCATAAGCTATTACAACACCTTTTTTTATTGCCAGTTCACCTTGAGATATTATATAATTTGCCAAAGCTAAGGTTAGTTTTCTTATAGTATAAATATTCATTCTATTCGTACCAGCACCAATTATTCCTCTTAAACCACCTGTCCCAAACTCTAAATCTTTATAAAATCGTTCCTCAATTTCTTGTGTTTGATCCTTAATTAATTCTAACTCATCCATTATTTCTTTTTCTAAGTTTTCATAGTCTAACCAAGTATAATACTCTTTTTTATAATCCCTCATAAGCACCACCAATTTTACGTATTTTTTATATTCTTCCCATTTTAAAATATATTTTATTATATGAACTTTTATTAATATATATAGAAAAAAAGTTCTTAGTGCAAAAACACTAAGAACTTTTAAGGGATAATGAAGAAAGTTCGTCTTTAGTTCTCAATATAACCAAAGCCAAGCGTGTTAGGTCCAGCATATGTTCCTATTGTAGAACCAATTTTTAAATGAATAATCTCTTTAAACTCACTTAAATCAAATTTATTAACATCTTCAATTAAATCATCTTTATTTTCATAATTATGAATAACAAATAAATATTGCTTATCAATGACTTCCTTTTTCTCTTTAAACATATTTATAATTCTAATAAGTCCTTTGTTTCTTCCTCTAAAAGTATCAAGTGATTCAACCAAACCATCTGTTATAGTTATTAATGGTTTAATGTTTAGAAGTCCTCCTACAGTTGCTTTCGTTGCTGAAATTCTTCCACCTTTTTTTAAATTCTCTAATGTATCTAATAAGGCAATAAAGTTAGTTTTTTCTCTAAACTTTTCCAGTTCATTCTTCACATCACATAAAGGAATCCCTTTTTTAACCATCTCATTAGCTTTTATAAGTTGAAGAATTATTGTTGACGATACATTCAAAGAATCAACAAGATATATTTTTTCTTGATCAGAATCATTTAGCATATTTCTACCTATTGAAGCGCTTTGAAAAGTTCCGCTAAGCTTTGATGAAAGACTAATAAATAAAACTTCGTTTCCTTTATCTATCTCTTCTTGAAAAATTTCATGAAAACGTTGTGGTGTAGGTTGACTTGTTTTCGGTAAATTCTCAGATTTCTCCATTTCCTTATAAAACATGTTTTTACTAATATCTACTCCATCCAAATACTCTTTTCCATCAATATAGACAAATAATGGAATAAACCTAATTGGAAAATCAAAGTATGACGCCAAAAAATCCTCATAATCGCTACCACTATCAAGTAAGAAAGTCACATTGCTCATTTTTTTAATGTCCTCCTCTTTATTGAAAAATTAAGACTCGAATATTTATTACCATATTTTAATACTTGTTATTAGTACCTAGTATTATTTTTATATTATATCTAACATTATTACAATTGTCATTATAAATTTAACTAAAAAAAATTAACCTAATTTTACTAGACAAAGTGCACATGTCTCACTATGTTAAGTGGGAGAAAATGAATTTTGAATAAGTCTCACATAGCACGACTTGACACTTTAGTGTCTTAGCGTGACTTGTACTCTTGAGTGCATAAATTCAAGTGGAGTTAAAGAAAACTTGATTTACGCAAGTTTAAACGTAGCGTAAGTCTTAGTTGCACTTATACCTTTAGGTGAAAAATTCTCTCTGAATAAAGTTTGGCTTTATCTAATTGACAGACATTATTTATAAAATTATAATAGTTTATTGACTCATAAAAAACTTAAGGAAGTAACTCTATGAATAATGATATTAACATCAAAAATGATTATCAAACTTCTAATCATATTACTGGTAAAAGACGAACTATAGCTCTAATTGCAGTTATGATTACGATGTTTTTCTCAGCTTTAGATTCAACTATTATATCTACAGCTATGCCAACTGTTATTGGGGACTTAAATGGCTTTGATTTATACGCTTGGGTATTTACTGCTTATTTATTAACTTCAGCAATTACTGTACCAATATATGGGAAACTATCAGATATTTATGGTCGCAAACCGTTTTATATATTCGGTTTAACTGTATTTATTATTGGTTCAATCTTATCTGGAATTTCAAATAGTATGATGCAATTAATTATTGCAAGAGCAATTCAAGGTATTGGCGGCGGAGCAATGATGAGCATGCCTCGTGCTACTGTCGGAGATATATTTAACCCAAAAGAAAGAGGAAAATGGATGGGCGTTATTATGTCCGTTTTTGGAATTGCAAGTATTATAGGACCTTTTCTAGGTGGATGGATTACAGATAATTTCTCTTGGAGATGGATATTTTATATAAACTTACCAGTTGCTTTGTTAGCCTTAATTGCGATATATTTTGCTTTACCTAAAGTAAGAACAACTACAAAACATTCTATTGATTGGAAAGGTAGTATTCTATTAGTATTAGCCCTAGTTCCCATACTGCTTGGTTTCACTTGGGCGGGAACTGAATATGCTTGGATTTCAATTCAAATAATCGGCTTATTATCTATTGGAACGATCTTTTTAATATTATTCTTTATTGTTGAACGTAAAGCTAGTGAACCAATATTAAATCCAGTATTGTTTAAAAATAATATTTTTTCTTTATCTATTTTGATGGGCTTATTGATTAATATGACACTTTTCGGTACAACAATGTTTCTACCAGTTTTTGTTCAGGGAGTTATTGGATTATCTGCACAAAATTCCGGTTTAGTTCTAACCCCTATGATGCTAAGTTTTATATTAGGTAGTATTGTGGGAGGTATCTTAATTAGTAAAACTGGTAGATATAAATATCAAGGTATTATCGGATCTTTTATAATGATGTTGGGTGCAGTCTTATTATCTACAATGAATATTGATACTACATGGAATACTGTTGTTCTTTATATGATTATTATAGGATTTGGTATTGGAAGCATTATGCCTTTAATAAATGTTGCAATTCAAAATGCTTTTCCATATGAAATTATGGGTGTTGTCAATTCAACACAACAATTCGCATCTTCCCTAAGCGGAGTTATTATCTCTCCAATTTATGGAGCAATTCTCGCAAAAACATTCAATAAGGAATTGCCTCAATTATTACCTGAAAACTTAATGAACATGCTAAGCAAACTACCAGATAATGTACAATCCATTATATCTAATCCTCAATCTTTAATAACTGCACAAGCACAGGAAATGCTAAAAGAAACGTTTTTAACATTTGGAGAGACGGGTTTATCTATGTATTATCAATTTATTGAAGCTGTTAAATTAGCCCTGACTGCTGGTGTATCAAATATCTATTCCATTGGAATTGTGTTTGCTTTATTAACTGTTATAACCTCATTATTTTTAAAGGAGATAAAATTAAAGGGTGAAGAATACTATAATCCTGAAGATAAAACCCAAGAAAATAACTAAATATTTCATCAATACCAAATATCAAATAACTTTTTTACAAAACTAATATAATTTGCTATAACAGCCATTTAAATAAAGACTTCCTACTGTCAAATGTGGGAAGTCTTTATATCTTTCAGATATTAATATTAGACGTATATAATTACAATTTATCTCATGTTACTGAAACATGGCTAAGCTTTAAGACAATTCCTTAGCTGAATTTTGTTCTGAGATTAGAGCAACACTATATGGATATAATTTAGCTGTCATAATTCCTTCTGCAACAGCTGGGTCTTTTTCCATTAACATTCTTGCTTCCTCTTCTTTATTTACACTTAAGATAACTATTCCGAAGTTATCTTCATCTTTATTTAATGTGCGACCAGCCAAAATTAATCTCCCATCGTCTTTTAAATCTTTAAGAATTTTGAAATGTTTTTCTATTATTTTTTCATCGTTTTCAGTCCAAGAACTATCATCTATTAATCTTGGAATTAATCTAAGAATGTAAATAAATTGATGTTTATCATTTGACATAAAAATTCCCCTTTATATATATTGAAAATTTTGTAACTAGTTTAAGATTGGGCGATTTTCTTTCCAAATTCTATTATCTGACTTGTATTTTCTTCGTTAGGATACCATAAGTTTTTAAATCCTTCTCCAAGAAGCTCAAATCCAGCACTTTCTAGCATACCATTGAGAACCTTTGTTGACTCACCACTCCATCCATAACTTCCAAAGGAAGTAGCTTTCTTATTTTTAAATTTAAGCTCTTTCATCAAATGAATAAGCCCTGCTACAGAATGTAAAATACTATTGTTAACTGTTGGTGAACCCACGATAACCATTTTTGACTTGAAGACTTCTGCAATTAAATCAGTATCATCATTCTTTGCAATGTTAAAAACTTTAACTATAACATCTTGATCTGCTAATTGAATCCCTTCTGAAATCTTTTCAGCAATTTTCTTTGTGGCATTCCACATGGTATCATAAAGAATTGTAATCTGATTTTCTTGATAATCATTTGCCCATTGTTTGTATTTGTCAATAATCTGCATAGGATTATCACGCCAAACAATACCATGGCTTGTCGCAATAATATCTATATTTAGATTCATTGATAATATTTGATCAAGTTTTTTTCTTAATATAGAGCTAAATGGTACAAGAATATTAGCATAATATTTTAGTGCCTCATCATTTAGAATACATTGATCTACAAGATCATTGAAAAGACGATCAGATGCATAGTGTTGTCCAAAGACATCATTACTAAATAATATATTATCTTGTGTCAAATAAGTTGCCATGCTATCTGGCCAATGCAACATTGGCATTTCTATAAATATCAATTCTTTCCCATTCCCAATATCCAATTTATCTCCTGTCTTAATAACTTGATAATTCCAATCTTGATGATACTGACCTTTCAGAGATTTAACTGCGTTCGAAGTGCAATAGATAGGCTTATCAGGAATATGTTTCATTAAAGTTGGTAAAGCACCGCTGTGATCAACTTCTCCATGATTAACCACAATATAATCAATCTGATTCAAGTCGATTATGTTAGCTAAATTTTCTACAAACTCCTCTCCATAAGGAAGCCATACTGTATCAATTAATACCGTCTTTTCCTCTTGAACTAAATAGGAATTATAGGTTGAACCATGATGAGTTGAAAATTCCTCTCCATGAAATTTTTTTAGTTCCCAATCAACTTTCCCTACCCAAAAAACATTATTTTTTATATTTTTCATCATATCAATTCTCCATTTCTCTACTTGGTGTTTTGCAGATAACTTTAAAAATATTTTTTCATTATTGCTGCTGTTAATTGCCTACCTGCCCAATTCATTTCAATATTTTCTACTTTTTTAAAACCATTTCTTATCCAAAATTGTTCTACATTTTTATTATAATCAGTAACAACATCAATTCTAATAGATTTACCAATATTACTTTTTAGATATTCTTCTAATTTTGTATAAATTTCTTTACCATATCCTTTATTCTTATACTTATTATGTATCATTAATAAAGATAAATAACTTTCTTCAGCAATTCGAAGGTCTAAGAAACCAATAGTTTTACCAGATTTTTTCTCTATCAATTTGTAAGTATTAAATTCTAACTTTTTCATTTCTTCTAATTCTTCTTTTAACCATTCTATTGTTATCTTATCCCTATCCATATGCTCTTTAAGAAATTCTTTATTTGAATTATAGATATTAATAATATCCCCAATATCTTTAAATTCAATAACATTTACAATTAAATTATCAGTAATAAGAATCATATTTTTCACCTTTATATTTCCATGTTTATACCTATCTTTCAATTGCTTTCAAAAAAAGTTGCTATGAGGTTAATTTGAAAGTTTTAATCCAATAACTCCAATAATTATTAGAGTGACTGACAATATTCTTAATAAATTTGATGGATCTTTAAAGATTATTATTCCTACTATAAATGTCCCAGCTGCACCAATACCCGTCCAAACCGCGTATGCTGTTCCCATAGGAATAGATTTTTGAGCCAACCATAAAAGATATCCACTTAAACTAATAGATAAAACTGCCACGCTTATCCACATCGCTTTATTTTCAGTTGTTTGTGAAAGCTTTAAACCTAATGGCCATCCAATTTCGCATAAACCTGCAAGTAATAAATATATCCAACTCATCTTCTTCTATCCCTTCTGCTTACAGACTAAAAATCTTAATTTAATAAGAAATATAATTACCCTCAAAACCATTCAGAGGATAATTATTAGATAATTATTTAAAAAAAGCTTCTATATTAACAGAAACCTTTATATATTGCATTATATTACTTTCTATTATTTACTTACACCAATTCTTAAATTTACTTTGTGATAAATTACATCTCACATAGAAAAATTTATTCACTTATTAAGATTATTTTTTTGAAAATAGTATTTTCTAAATACACAGATGCATATTTTTCATTAATTTTTCTTTGAAGTAATAGTCTCTTGTGCAACCAATTCTACCTTAATTCTGTCTGGATCCTCGAAATAGACTGCATAATGTTTATCTCCACCAGCAAAAGGATGCTTGTCTAAATATAGTATGTTTATTCCTTTTTCTTTTAATTTAATTGTTATATCGTCAACTTGTTGGCGAGAACTGGCGTGAAAAGCTAGATGATTTAGACCTACTCGACATCTGTGATATGGAACATCCAAAAACCGTTTTTCTGTTTGTACGAAAACAATGTAAGAATCTCCTAGTTTCCAACTTCGCCCGATTGCCCATTCTTGAAAAATTGTATAACCTAATTCCTCAAGTAGCCATCCCCAGAATTCAATTGATTTATTTAAATTTGAGACGTAAATTTCAATGTGATGAATAGATCCTTTCAATGAATAGACCACCCTTCTATATTATTTTGTTTTCACGCCTATTAAAACCTTTATCAAAATCTTTAAATCTTTTATATTACCTACTTAATTCAAAATAAATTGATTCAATTCCATCTTCTACAAATGTTTCGACCTTTGTAAACCCAACCTTTTCTAATAAACCAATTGATCTATTATTAGACATATATGTAAAAGCTCCAATCTTTTCTAACTCATACTTATTAAAGACTTCATCAATGAAATCTTTAATAGCTTGTTTTGCAATACCTTTCCCCAATAGTTCTTTTTCAAAGATAACAATGCTCAACATCCCCATTTTTTCGTTAACTTCATCTATACCATAACACCATATATCCCCAATATATTTCCCTCCATAGTAGATCACTCTTCCATAACTTAATGCCACATCTTTAAGAGATTCTTCATATAATTTCAATCCTTCATTTAACGATTTAATACTGAAGGGGAATGATTTTTGTATTTCTTCATCTTGAGTTTTTTCCCAGAAAGTCACTACATGTTCCTTCATTCGTTGCTTTAGTTCTACATTAATAATATTCGACCTCCATAGTCATATTTGAACTTACAGATAATGTTCAAGACTAATAAAGTTATTTTATCAAGCTCTGATTGCTTAAGTATCGGGATATTTAATAAAACAATATTGAGTAAGGTCAATTTCACTATTTGTTATTGTTTTTAACTAAATTAAAACCAAAATGTTCATAGATTGCTATATACTCTATATTATTTGTTTCTAAGATAATAGGAATTTTGTTATTGTTACACTGATTAATTATTGGCATAATTAATTCTCTAAAAACACCCTTCCCACGCTCTTCTTGAGCAACTGCAATTATATTAATACGATAATAGTTTTCTTTGATGAATTGATTTTGCCATTTTAAATCAATAATCTTTGGTACTGAATCCAATTACGTATAACGTAATCGTATCACAAACATTTTTGGGCTTACAAATAAAGTTTTATCTTACATAGCACTTTTTTAGACTCGCCTTTGTCGACTTGTAAGATGTAGTTAGATTATTTCACTTTTTTATTGAGTCTCTGCCAGCC
>CAZIGM010000021.1:0-30155 GCA_964538675.1 uncultured Bacillaceae bacterium
AACTAAGACTTACACTACGTTTAAACTTGCGTAAATCAAGTTTTCTTTAACTCCACCTGAATCCTAGTAAGACTTTCATTTTCCCCATTTAACATATCGAGACTAAGGAACTTGTTCCTTTAGCGAGACTTGTGCACTTTGTGTACATAGCATGACTTAATGCTTTAGCATTATAGCACGACTTGCACACTTTGTATGTAAGTGGGGTCTTATCATATCTGGATTAATGCTTTATTTTCGTTCATTTCGGTTCATTTCTTTAATATACCATTACTAATTTTATTTTAATTGTGCACTATAAAATAGAAAAGCACTTTTTATTATTTTTTTAATAAAATAAAATATGGAAAGGAGTTAATGAAATGCCAGATTGGTTATGTCGCCAAATAACTCAAGCATATTTTTGTAAAGACATATACAGAATTAAATTACTTAATGAATTTTGGTTCTCTTATATAGAAAAAGAAAATAAACAAACTAAGATTTCATTGTAAGTGCTATCCTTTTTTTATTTATATCTATGCTTATCACCCAAACTTCAATTATATCACCAACCGAAACAACATCCAGGGGATGCTTTATAAAAGTTTCACTCATTTCAGAGATATGAACTAAACCATCTTCCTTTACTCCAAGGTCAACAAAGGCCCCAAAATCAACTATATTTCTAACTGTACCTTTTAAATGCATTCCTTGCTTCAAATCCTCAATTTTCATTATATCACTTGATAAAATTGGTTTTGGTAGTTCGTCACGAGGATCTCTAAAAGGTCTAATTAAATTTTCAACGATATCCTTCAATGTTGGTAGCCCTATTGAAATTTCAGAACTGATTTCTTCAAGCTTCAGTTTAACCAGCTGTTGTTTTAAATGATTTGTTCCAATATCATTAATATTTAGTTTAGCACGTTCTAGTAAGGAAAAAGTTGCCGAGTATGATTCTGGATGAATAGATGTTTTATCTAATGGATTTTCTCCATCTATTCTTAAAAAACCTGCTGCCTGTTCAAATATTTTAGAACCAAAACGAGAAACTTTTTTTAAATCCTCACGATTGTTGTATCTACCATTTTCTTCACGATATAAGACAATGTTTTTTGCCAAAGATTTATTCATTCCAGAAACAAACTGTAACAGCGAAACTGATGCAGTATTTACATCAACACCAACATAGTTAACTACTGATTCAACAACTTGAGTTAAACTATTTTCTAACTTTTTTTGCGATACGTCATGTTGATACTGTCCTACGCCAACAGATTTAGGGTCAATTTTGACCAATTCTGCTAATGGATCTTGTAATCTCCTAGCTATTGAGATTGCACTTCTTTCAGAAACATCTAATTTGGGAAATTCCTCTTTAGCAATTTTTGAGGCTGAATAAACACTTGCACCAGCTTCACTTACAATAATATAAAATAATTCTTTATTATACTCTTTAATAAAATCAACTACTAATTGTTCAGTCTCCCTTGAAGCTGTTCCATTACCTATTACAATTATTTTTACACCATATTTATCTGCTATTTCTTTAATTTTTTCTTTAGCTTCTTCAACTTTATTTTGAGGCGGATTTGGATATATTAAACTTATATCCTCAACCCTACCAATTGGATTGATAACTGCCATTTTACATCCCGTTCTATAAGCAGGGTCTATTCCTAAAACAGTCTTATTCTTTATAGGCGGCTGTAATAACAATTGCCTTAGGTTTGCCGAAAAAATGTGTATAGCTTGATTTTCGGCGTTCTCAGTTAATATTTGACGAACTTCTCTTTCTACTGATGGAGAAATTAAACGTTTATAACTATCCTCAATAACAGTTTGTAAATAATCTGGCAGAATTGAGAAATATGTAAAATATGAGAATTTTCTTTTTATCCCCTCAATTATTGTTTCTTCATCCACTTGAATTTTTACTTTTAATAATTTTTCCTTTTCCCCTCGATTAATTGCTAAAATACGATGATTTCTTATACTGCTTACTGCTTCTTGATAATCATAATACATTTCGTATACACTTTCTTCGTTTTTATCACTAGCAAGGGTTACAATAATTCCTTTTTTTAATATTTCCTTTCTTACCCACTCTCTTACTGTTGGGTCATCAGAGATCATTTCCGCTATAATATCTTGTCCACCTTTTAGAACATCTTCTACTGTATAAAGTTCATTATCTTTAGATATATAGCTACCTGCTGCTTTAATAATGTCTTTATACTCGTTTTCTTTATCAAGTAATAACATTGAAAATGGCTCTAAACCTTTTTCTTTTGCAACACTAGCCCTAGTTTTTCTTTTTGGTTTAAATGGTCTATAAATATCTTCAACCTTTTGAAGTTTTGTCGCAGTCTCAATTTCTTTTTTTAGTGATTCTGTTAATTTTCCTTGTTCATCTATTAAATTAATTACTTCAATTTTCCTTTGGTTTAGATTCCTTAAGTAGTTTACCCTTTCTGAAATATCTCTTAACATACTTTCATCAAGCGAGCCAGTCATTTCTTTACGATATCTTGCTATAAAAGGTATTGTGCTTCCATCATCTAAGAGCTTAATTACTTGTAGCACTTGTTCTTTTCTTAATTTTAATTCCCTAGATATCTGATCAATCAAAAAGTGTGTTTCCTGTTCCATATATACCTCCCATAAAGCCGAACTTTATTCAGATGGATTTTAACTCCATCTGAATTCTAGTGAGACTTATCCTAAATTCATTCTCCCCCACTTACACACTTTGTGTGAAAGTGGGAGTCTTATCATATCTGGATAAAAAAATTAGTAATCTAGAAAAAAATCATAACATATGTTCCTATTTTTCTCAAGATAACAATAATTTACGACTATATAAAAAATAAAAAAAAGAAGGTTTTCTGCCCTCTTTCTAAAAACTTATCAAGCCTAAACTAATTTGTAAAGATTCATTAACTTTATGCATTAATTCTTCATCTAAATTCGTTATTTTATCAGTTAATCTTTGCTTATCAATAGTACGTATTTGCTCAAGCAAAATAACTGAATCTCTTTCAAAGCCATAGGTATTAGCCTCTATTTCAACATGTGTTGGCAATTTAGCCTTTTGAATTTGAGCTGTTATTGCCGCGACGATGACTGTAGGACTAAAGCGATTCCCAATATCATTTTGCAAAATCAAAACAGGGCGTATACCACCTTGCTCTGACCCAACAACTGGGGAAAGATCAGCGAAAAATACATCGCCACGTTTTACAATCAATATTTACACCCCACTAACTAGGCGATCAACAGCAGAATCTGCTTCTTCTTCTAATAGAAAAGACTCAGATGCAAGATTAAGATTAATATTAGCCATTTCCATATATCCTTTTTGCATATTTTCTCGAATAGTTTTCTTTTTTCTTTCTAATAAATATAATTTCATTGCTTGTCTAATTAATTCGCTCCTATTCAAGGCTTCCATCTCTACTACTCCATCAACTTCTTGTAGCAGATTTTGAGGTAGACTAATCATAATACGTTTAGTGTTATTACTGGCCACTAGTTTGCACCTCCGTCAAAAGTCAAATACTATAGAATTATCAAACTATAAAATCATATTAATATTAACATTATACCGATATCAATAAGTAAATATACGCAAAATCGTAATAGTTCTTTTTATACATATTATATCATTTAAATATTTATACTTGATATTTTATTAAATATCCTCTAGGTAAATCCTTCCTATTACGATATACACTAAATATACCGACAAAGACATTTCAACATTTAGAATAGCATTAAAAGCCATAGAAATCAAGTAAATACAGATATGACCCTTTACTAAATTTTGTTATTCACTAGTCAAATTATTAACTATCTCTACAATATTACCATTTTGTTTATATATTCTAGGAATCCTCTTCCCTAATAATGTAACTAATTCATAATTAATTGTATTTAGAAGTTTCGCATTATAGTCCATGGTTATATACTGTCCGTTTTGGGAACCAACAATTATAACTTCATCACCTATTTGTACATCATCAATTTCCGTTACATCTATCATAGTTTGATCCATACAAATCCTTCCTATAATTGGTACCTTAACACCATGAACAATAACATAACCTCTATTTGATAAGCTTCGTGAAAAGCCATCTGCATAACCGATTGGAAGGGTAGCCACTTTTGTTTCTCTTGTTGCTTTAAATGTTGCTCCATAGCTAACAGTTTGTCCTGGACTGATTGTCTTAACATAAATTACTTCTGTTTTAATTGTCATAACTGGTTTTAAATCATTTTCTAATAAATCAACTTCTTCAGATGGAGCTAATCCATATAATCCAATACCTATTCTTACCATTGTTTGACTAAGTTCTGCTAAATCAATTGCTGCAGCCGAATTAGATGCATGAATAATCGATAAATTAAATGTTTTCTCTACCCTACTAACTACTTCGCTAAAACTTTTATATTGCTTAAACGTTAAGGATTTATCTTTTTCATCTGCAGTTGCAAAATGTGTGTAAATCCCTTCAAGTTTAATCCACTTTTTCTCTTTAATACAATCAATGTACTCATCTATATCTTTAGGGGCTAAGCCTATTCGCCCCATACCCGTGTCTACTTTTAAGTGAATACATATTTCTTTACCCAGTCGTTCTCCCACTTCCTCAACTCTTTTAATAGTATCCAAAGTGTATACTGTTAACGCAATATCATATTTACATGCTAATTCTATCCCATCGCTAGGGGTATATCCTAATATCAAAATTCTATCTTGTATACCCGCCTTTCTTAATTGAATAGCCTCATCTAAAAATGCAACAGCAAAATATTTTACACCAAGTGATTGCAAATGAGTTGCGACTGGAATTGCTCCATGCCCATAAGCATCAGCCTTTACTACTGCCATTAATTCAGTACTACTAGCAAGTTTATTCTTAAAAAATTTTAGGTTATCGGTTATTGCATCTAAATCTATTTCTATAACAGTATGTCGAAAAAAGGATTTTGCCATATTTAATTCAACACCTTATCAATGCTTTTTTTTATTTCTTCTCATCTGTTCAATTTTTTTGTTTAAATCTTCAATAAAATTATTAGAAATCATTAATGGAGTCTTCTTGCCATCGATAATAAAGAAAAACTTTAAATCGTATGTTTGTTCAATATTTACAATCGGTATTTCTCTTTTATTACCTGCCTTTTCTATGATCAGATATATATCTGTAAGTATATATTTTGGTTTAATTACCGCTTTATAGATAATTGGCGATATAGATAAAACTAATATTCCTCCAATAACTGCGCCCATTTTAAACATATTATCTGATAAATTATACATCAAACTTAATATAAATATTAGAATAATAAAAATAATAGTTTCAATAATTTTAACCTTCATAGATTTTCTTAAAAATATTGTAAAAAGACTTGGGGATTCTTCTCTAATAATATTCATTTGTATCACATCCTGTTTTTATCTGATTATCTATTTTACCAATTTTCTATATATATTAAAAGTATAATTATTAAGCCAATATTTATTCAGATGAAACTCATAGAGTACAAGTCATACTAAGTTGAGAACATGTTGTATATGGATAAAAACTGGATGGTTATTAACCATCCAGCTATTTTATTGAGAATTTATTTACCCGTTTGACCAAGAACTGATTTTGCCACAATAATCATTTCATCAGCAGGTAAGTCACCAGTTAATTTAAAATCCACCCCATTATATGTCCAAGATAATGTTCTTGTATCAGTTAATTCAGACAATACGCCTATTCCATACCCGAGATCTACAATATCTGTCTGGGACATTTCTGGAGCACTAGCCATTATAGCTTTAGGATTTGATTCAATAAGAGAATAATTATATTTTCCTGTATATTTAATTATTACCTCCTCTCCATCTTCACTTCCTATCACTTTTGGAATATTTTTTGTTACTCCTTCAGGTAAATAAGCTGGTTCAATAATTCCAAAGCTATTGTTATTATCATCTGTTACTGTAGGTAGTGAACTCAAATCCCAACTTGTTAGATTACGATCCATACTAAAAGCATCATCATCAAAAGAACAATCAAACTCAAACTCATTAAATACCATCTCTACCAATCTGGTCTGATTAGAATTAAATACAGATACTTTAATCGGTCGTAAGTCTTTATCTAGCCATACTTTTTGTTGGTCAAGTGTTTTGTTTTCATAATTAGCCTTCACTTCATAAATATAGAAGTCTTCTTCTGTAGAAAAAATACGATTATTATCATCGATTATGCTCGTTGCTAAAGATTGAAATAGATAAACTGCTCCATTTGATTCTGGCCATTCACTCTTAAATCTGTAACTTTTATTTAGTGACGGTTCTAACACAAAAACCCCTTCATCATTTTTTAATATTATTTGGGTCACATTTGTATTAACATTATTCAACCCAATTCGATAATAATTAGGTTCTTTGTACCATACTTCTACATTATACTCTTGTGGGTTTTCTCCAGCCTCAATCGTCATTGTTCCAACAGCTTTATAGCTTTTAACTGTTTCTAATGTATCTTCTAAATCTGCAACTATGTCATCCGAACTTTTTTGACCACAGCCACTTAATAAGGTAAGTGCCGTAATCATGATAATAATTAACAATTTTCTTTTATACATGTCACTATCCCCCTATTCATTCGACAGTTTTAACTAAAAACTTGTCAATTCCCCGGGAAATGTGTCAGCATTTAATCTGCGTGATTAGACATTAAATGATAGATAGCGGGACCTATTTTTTCTATTATATCAGTTGCAATAATACTATAATTAGATGTGGATTTTACTGCTAAAGAGCCTGCCAAGCCATGAAGGTAAACTGCCACTAACACCGAACTTTTTACAGATAGTTTTTGAGCAATAAAACTCGTAATCATTCCTGCTAAAACGTCCCCAGTTCCTCCTTTTGCAAGTTCAGTGCCACCTGTTTGATTTATATAGATTTCTCCCTCAGGTGTTGCGATAACTGTATTTGCACCTTTTAGAACTACATATATTCCATATTCTCGGGCTAGTTCTTGAGTTACACCTATGCGATTTTGTTGAACAAAATCAACACTATTTTTTATCAATCTAGCCATTTCGCCTGGATGAGGAGTTAATATAATAGGATATTCTCTATTACGCAAAATATCTAATTTATTACTCAATACGTTTATACCGTCTGCATCTATAACTATTGGAATTATCAAATTATCAAGTATTTTTTTTAGTAGATTGTAGCCCTCTTCCCATAACCCAATCCCTACTCCATAGCATAATGCCTCATACTTTTTGCTTTTATCAAATAGTGTTTCAATTCCATTTATTGATAAATTTCCCGATTCTTTTTCAGGTAGTCCTATACAAATTGCTTCAGATACATGACTAAAAACCATTGATTGAATTGATTTTGGAATAGCTATTGTTGCTAAACCTACACCAGCTCGTAAAGCTGCTTTTGTAGCCAAAGTTGGAGCACCTGGCATATCCTTAGAACCCCCAATAATTAATGCATGCCCATATGTTCCCTTATGTGTATTAGAAGAACGTATTGGTAGCTTATCCCTAACTATTTTACTTGTTATTAACTGTTTAGATAATGAAGTTTTTTTTAAAATAATAGGGGGAATTGAGATGTCTTCAACAAATAACTCTCCAACATAATCAGCACCAGGAAATAAAAGATGACCTAGTTTCGGTGAAACAAAAGTTACTGTCATTGATGCTAAAAATGCACTATTATTCACATGACCCGTATCACAAATTACTCCTGAAGGTAAATCAACAGCTACCCTGAAATTATTCAATCCATTAGCATAATCAATTATTTTTTTATAAGGTTGCCTCAACGGACCACTTGCTCCGATTCCTAGTAATGCATCAACTATCACGCTAGCATCAGTCATTCTATCCATTAAAACATCAAATCTGGTTTCATCCCATTTCTCAACTCTGTAGCCTGAATTAACTAATGAATTAAAGTGTACTCGACTCTCTCGTGATAATTTTTGTTCATCGCCCACTAGCCATGTTTCAACATTATACCCTGCATTCCCAAGATGTCTTGCTACAACAAAGCCATCGCCTCCATTATTACCATGTCCAGATAGTATAACAACCTTTAGGTGCGTTTCATTTCTAAATCTTTCTTTAATTCTTCTAGCAACAGAAATTCCTGCATTCTCCATTAGAACTTCACTTGGTATTCCTATTTTCTCTATAGCATTTCTATCTATTTCACGCATTTCTTTAGAAGTAACTAAATACACATTTCCTCCTCCTTACCTGCTATAAATATATGTATGTCCGATAGTGACAAGATATGCAAGTTGTCTATGTATGTTCAATAATTACTTTTGCCACTGCTAATTCCTTTGTATGAGAAATACTAATATGATAAATAAATTTTCCCAATCCAAAGTCACTATTTATCTTAATAAAAGGTTTTCCTGAATCAAGATTTAGAATCTCTATATCTTTCCAATTTAACTGACTAACTATACCTGTCCCTATAGCCTTAGCAACCGCCTCTTTACCTGCAAATCTACCAGCTATATACTCTAACTTTCTTGTTTTGTCGATTGGACATTGGTTTGTCTCATTATCAGAAAGTATTTTATTTACAAAGTTTTTTTCCTTTCTTTCTAATATTTTTTCTATTCGACTTATTTCAATCACATCTATACCAATTCCATATATCATAATAATTACCTCATATTACAATTATTTTTTAAACTCTTTATATATTTTCTGTTTTTCTTCACCATTTCCCTTTTCTATTATTGTTATAATTACCCTACATTATAATAAAAAGACTGTTTCATTATAAACAGTCTTTATCTTTATACACATGGAATAATAATTAAGCATTACTTTTTTTTCTTGCTATATAGCCAAATATTAACACAAGAACAGTTATGGTGATTGGAATTATCCACTCAGCTCCTGGTGAACGATAAAATATTTTTTCATGCATTAGCGCATCGTCGACTATCATACCTCCAGCTGTATATGCTATAACTCCCGCACCAATGTATACAATGATTGGGTATTTATCAATAAAACGCAGAATTATAGTACTACCCCATACAATTATTGGAATACTAACTAACAAACCCAAAATAACTAGTATTACATCTCCTTTAGCAGCACCAGCAACAGCTAAAACATTATCAATTCCCATTAAAAGATCCGCAAAAATGATAGTTCTTACAGCCTCAGAGATGCTTTTTCCTGAATTAATATCATCATGCTTACCTTTATCACATAATAATTTATATGCTATCCAAATAAGTAATACTCCGCCTATAAATTTAATTAGAGGTATTTTTAGAATGTAAACAGCAATAATAGTCATACTTGCCCTAACAATAATTGCCCCCAACACTCCCCAGAAAATAGCCTTTTTCCTTTGAGATTGAGGCAACTTTCTCGTTGCTAAAGCAATCAGTATTGCATTATCTCCTCCTAATACAAGGTCTATTAGAATAATACTAATTAATCCACTAATGAATTCTGAAGTGAATAATTCCATCAAAAAATTCCTCCACTAATTATTATAATTTGCAAAATTAAAATAAAAAAACCTTTATCTTTATTAGATAAAGGTCTTGCTAACAACATACTTAGTTGCCGACAAAGCCGAGGATAACTCCTGTATTGACGACTTTGTCACTTAATAGCTACTCCCCTTTTAATAGAGATTATCATTAACAATAAACAATGTCAATTATATAATACTATACTATACACTTCTAAAAGGATAATTGATTTTCTTCTGGTTCTCTATTTTCATTTTATGGGTTACAATAAAAATATATATATTTAAAATAATATCATTTTTATTATAACTTATTATTAATATTGTTAATCTATGAAAGGAGGCATAGCATTGTTAGAACAAAATTTAGCCCGTTTTGGGGTTTCAATGGATAAAAATTTATTAAATAAATTTGATGAACTCATAGAAAATATAGGTTACAAAAACCGTTCTGAAGCAGTCAGAGATTTAGTTCGTGATGCATTAGTTAAACAGACATGGAAAGAAGATAATCAATTAGTTGCTGGAAGTATCCTTATCTTTTACGATCATCACCGAAACAATTTAGTAGAAGAAATTACTAACATTCAACACGATTATCATGATCAAATTTTAGGATCAACACACTTCCATGTGGATAAACATAATTGCTTAGAAATAATAATAATTAAAGGAAAAGCAAAAGAATTACAACTTCTTAGTGACCAAATTATTAGTTTAAAAGGAGTTAAATACGGCAAATTTACTGTTTCCCCAATTGAAAGTGTTTGATAATTCTAAGATTAAATTATTAAACCACTTTAAAAAACTAATTAAAGTGGTTTTATTATGGTAGTGTAAAATAGTCTTATTCTAGTTTAAAGTTATCTATTATATCTTTATTTAATTCTTCTGATATATTTGCTTGAGACATAGCTACTTTAGAAACCTCATCGATAGCAGTTGCTGTTTGATTAATATTATCATTTATATCTTGAGACCCCATATTTGATTCTTGCATTGCACTAGCAACCATCTCTAGAGATAAATTAAACTCCTTAATATTATTTTTTATTTCAATTGCTCTATTTTTAAAATCATCTACCAATTGCTCAACCGTTTGGGCATCCTTATTATATAAGTTCCCAGCTTCAATTAATTCCTCATAATCAGCTACAACGTCTTCATCAATAAATTTAATTAGACCACTAGAACTTTTTGCTATCTCGTTAAATGCTGCTCGAACATCAAATATTACTTTTTTAATATTTTCTACAGTTTGAGACGACTCCTCTGCTAGTTTTTTAACTTCATCCGCAACTACTGCAAATCCTTTGCCGTGTTCTCCAGCTCTAGCTGCTTCTATTGAGGCATTTAATGCCAACAAATTAGTCTGTTCTGCTATATCCGATATTTCATCAGCCATCTTTCCAATTCCGTCCACAACTTTTCCTTTTTCAATAGCTTGATGAATTTCTGCTAATTTCTCTTCGTTTAATTTCTTTAGTTTGATTTTTGAATTATTTCCTTCATCCTTCATCTTTTCAGCTCTAATTTTAATCTCTTCTACAATAGTGCTTCCTTCTAAGGATTTTTGATCTAAAATATTGGCTTGATCTAATATTTGATTGCTCGATAAAGTCATTTTACTAATCGATGTCCCAATTTCTTCACTACCAGCCGCAATTTGCTGTACATTACTATTAATATTTTGAATTTGTGCGCTAACTTCCTCAACAGTCGCACTAAGTTCTTCACTTAAAGAGCTTACCTCCATACTACGATCTGAAAATCTAATTATTAAATTCTTTAATTTCTTATTTATATTATCAAAAGCGTTAACAAGTTCTCCAATCTCATCTTTTCTATTTAAGTACTTCTTAGGTATATTTTTAGAAAAATCGCCATCTGCTATACTATTAGCGTGTTTTACTGCCGCTCTTAAAGGACCAGTCAAGCTAAATGATAATATGCTGTTAGAAAGTATCCCTAAGAAAATAATTATTCCAATAATAATAATAAAATTTATGTATGCATTTTCATAACTTATAGTACTTTCATTTTTTAAAGCTGTAGCTTCATTTATATTTTTATCAATAATTCCACTTATTAGGTTGTTTAAACTATCAAATTTTTGTTCCAGATTATTATAAGCTGTATCTATATTCCCGATATCAGTGCTAATAATATTGGCCATACTATCTCTTTGTTGTATAAATTGATTATATGTACTTTTAAATTCTTCCATTGATTCTTTCGATTCTTTTCTTGGATTAGTAGCTTCGTACTGTAAAATTAGATTGTTTACTTCTTTATCTATTTCTGATAGCTTTGCCCGTGATTCTAATAAAAAATTATTATCATCAGTAATATTCGATTTGTATAAAACGTTGTTAACCTCTAATTGTGAATGATTCAGATTGCTTTGAATTTCGTTAAGAATTAAATTAGTAGTTAATCCTTCATGATATATTTGTTCAAGATTATTGTTGATTTCTCTCATATCATAAAGACTAATATAAGTTAATAAAAGCATTAGTAAAACAACAGCGAAAAAATTTAATATTAATTTTACTCTTAGTTTAATATTATAAAAAAATTTCATTTGTCTACTACCCCTTCTATTTCTGTTTATTATTAACTAAAATATTACCACTAAAGTAGTTCTAAATCATCTAAATTTTTTTATAATTGCAATTTTTGTGAAAAAAGTCCTAAATGGAAGAGAATCTAATTATTAAACCTACTTTTTCTCCCTTTGCGGAACCTATGCCCTTGTCGTAAACAAGGCGAACATTCATGATTACTCATATCACAAACAACGTAATCACCACCACCAATATTCAATATTTTCCCACTGACTAAACAATCTGCTACTTTTTGTTTCCCATCATTATATAGTCTTTGAACAGTAGAACGGGCTACTCCCATTATTTCTGCACATTCTTCTTGATCAAGAGATTCTAAATCTATTAATCTTATTGATTCGTATTCTTCAATAGACATATCTATTTGTTGTTTATTTTCTTCTTTTTGGTTTAATGGTCCAAATACACGATGATTTGGAAGATTGCATACTCTCTTTTGTTTTCTTGGTCTCGGCATATATTAACAACTCCATTCACTAATACTTAATTCAAATTGTATTTGATATCAGACTGTAGAAAAAGTCCTATTTCTTCGTTACTGTTAAAATCTCCGGTACTTACTTACGTCGGAGTAAGCTCCGTTCCTCGATTTTAACGTGCCTTGAACTAGTACATTTTCTTCAGTCTGTCAGGTTGTTGACTTTCTCAACAACCTAAAATCTAAATTATATTTAGATTACATACATATTTATCACTTTTCAATTCTTATAATAATTTCTATTATACAGAAAAAAGGATGAATTAATCACCCTTTTATCATCATATGTTCTAAGGATTAAAACCCTCTTCTCTAACGACTTTACTTATTTTCCTCTTCTAAATTTTTATTTATTACATCAAGTCTAGCTTCAAGCATCTCTTTTTCCTCTTGCAATGAGTAATTGTCACTCCGTCCAAATCCTCTTCCTCTTCCGCAGCCCCGTCCTCGACCAGACCCTATATCACTTGATATATTATCAGAATTCTTTGGATTACAATTACCCATTCCTCTTCCTGTTTTAGATCCCTTTCCTTGTGGACCAGTACCATTTAACCCTGGCATTATTGAACACCTCTTTTGTTAAAGTTAATGTTAAGAACCCATCTTCTGCTTCTACTTATTTGCCTTAATCTTAACTTCTTCCCTTACCTAGACCTCTACCTTGACCTAACCCTTTGCCTTTACCTCTGCCTTGACCCTGGGTTTGGGTTTGGTTATCAATAGCTTTTTTTGGATTGCAATTACCCATTCCTCTTCCTGTCTTAGGTCCTATTCCAGAAGGACCTGTTCCATTTCTATCAGGCATTAATTCTAACCCCCTTTTGTTTTGGGCATATGTTCATTATATCTTATTTTGATCATATGTCAATAACCTACACAAGATTTAAGACATTAGTCTCTTTTCACCTTGTAAATCCCTTATTGACTTAACATTTTGTGTAACCTCCATTGTTCCAATATATTCATTTTCTTTGTCCCTTAAAGCAAAGTACCTTATATAAACATACATGTCTCCCATTTCAATCCAGAAATCCTCGTGATTTTTTTTGCCTGACCTAAAATCTTCTAACATCTTATTAACAATGTGAATACTTGCAGGAGGATGACAATTCTGCACAGTTCTACCTATAATGGCCTTTGTTCTAGTAAAAATCCTATCTTCACCATGCGAAAAATATTTAACTTTATCATCTTTATCAATAAATGTAACTTCTACAGGAAGATTTTCTAATAATAAATTTATTTCTTTAAGCGAAAGAATGCCCGTTTCAAATTTAACGTACCCTTCTTCAACATCATCTCTTTTTTTAGCTTTTTCTTCAGAGTTTTCTCTATTTGGAATCCATCTTCCCTGCGGCTCTATTAAAAAATATCCTACATCATCACTTTCCTCATATATTTTCGTCCATTGATCCTCTGTAAAATAGTCCATAGTTAAAGGAAATAGAATATTTTTTTCTTTATATATCATTTCAACAGTCTTGTTAATTGTCTCTTCAATCTTTGGTATTACTATTTCCTTATCTTCATTATTGGATAACATTTTAATAATATTTTTAATACCAGCTCTAATTTCATCATCCACTCCCCACATAACTTGAGGCGGTGCGGTTATTCCGTATTTCTCTAAAAGAGGGAATAAAAGATATTCCTTTCTTTGATAATGCTTATCTATACCTAACAGTAGTTTAAAATTTTCTATTAAATTATTAGTAATTTCATTGTTATTCTTTTCTTTATATTTACTAAAACTTGGCTTTATTTTATTATCAATAAACTCCTGCAAAGCCTTGTTTTCTAACTCTAATGTATGTAAGGGATGTCCAGGTATATCTAGCGGAGAATTCACTCGGTGTATTTCCTCTATTGAACCTTTAAAAACAGCTGAGTGTACATCACACAATGCTTGTACATTCTCTACTGGCATTCCTTCCTTTATTAAAGCCTCTTCCATTTCTGATATATCTGATGTGGTTACACCTTGAATAAGTTTTTCAAATCTAGGCTTTACTTCTTCTAAACTCTTACCATTATGTAATTCCATAATAAGTTCCTTTAGTATTTTTTGCTTATGTTCTCTGTTGTTAATGAATTCGCTCATTAGTTTTCCCTCCTAATAATAGTTTTTTCTTTATTTAAAGTAGTTTAAGATTAAACAAATAATCATATTTTTTAACAATAAAGAGTTTAATCTCTTTACTTTTAAAATATAATACTTGTAGAATTTCTACAAGCATTCTTATTTATTATTCACACTTTGGTCCTAAAATAAAATGATTTTATACAAACTTATTACAATTAATCAAATCTTGATTATTATTAAAGGTTTTTCTTTTCTTTTGTTGAAAAAATTAAGTAATTATTAAAATTCTTTTTTAGCTTCAAATCTTTTAAATTGTTTTAGGAGTGATGAACATGTTATCTGTTATCTATGCTAACAATGTTTGTAATGAGTTACCTAGCAACTTTGCCATCTACGACTACACTGCAATGGTTGGATCAGAGCGTAAATTCAATTGTTCAACTTTTAGCAATGGCAGGTCATATTCTACTTTACCGTGGTTTGAACAGGTTAAATAAAATTAAATCAAATATGGAGGAGTATAATGTCTGAAAACACTACTATTAACTCAACTCGACGCAGACTTTTTTATAGTTTAGGAACGATGATTATAATTATTTTCATCTTGATATCCGCAATATTACTTTTTGTATCTTTTGGAAAAGGACCGTCTTGGGAACGTGGAATTACAGGCATCATACTTTCAATTATCAGCTTTTTGTTAATATGGTTATCCTTAACAAGTGAAAACCCTGTAGCTACAACTTGGTATGGCATTTTAGCTGGAATGACAACCTGGATGGTTGTAGGAGAGATATCTCATCAATTCGGATTTGCAAAAATAGAAGCTGAATTAGGATTTGTATTGTTAATTTATATAACTGTGATTACGATTATGCTTTGGATACGTAAGCTTTTACCGTGGGGTTTCAAGGTATTTACTGCATCATTTTTATTGAACTGGTGGGGTCATGCTATACTATTAAATCAACATTTTTTAGAAGAAGCTCTTAATGCTCCAATATTTTCAACTACTTATAAAGTAACAGGTGCTTTATGCATAGTCGGGTTTATCTGGTTAATATGGCGAATAATTCGAAAGCCTGCTACTAGAGCCGAGTTGATATACTATGGATTATGGTTGTATGTTTTATTAATTACAGGTATTGAAGGAATTACTGATATAACGAGTAATACTTTTGGACATTAATTAATAATATTCTATTATTAACATTAAATATTATTGAGGAGATAGTTATATGTACAAACGATTGTTTATAAGTATAATTTTAATTTTATTTATGCTATCTCTTACTTCATGTAACTTATTTTTTACTTCTGATTTTAATTATGATGTAGAGATGATAGAAAGTTTATATGACGCAGAAGAATTTGAAAAAGCATTACAATATATTGATGAAAGAATCAAATTATATCCAAAAGATAGCTTTCTATACAATGAAAAGGGTTATATTTTACTTGAGATGAATGAATACGTAGACGCATTAACAGCACTTGATAAATCGATAGAAATGGATGAAGGTAATGAAGCTGCATATAACAATAAGGCAATAGTATTAGAAGAATTCGGAGAATACGAAAAAGCCTTTGAATATATTACTATAGCATTAGAAATACAACCAAATGATGATATTGAATATATCAATAAAGGTAATATATTGCTTGATTTAGAAAGATATGAGGAAGCATTAGATGCGTATAACAGAGCTCTTAAAATAAACCCAGAAACAACTTATTCATACTTCGGAATAGGTAAGGCTTATTATTTTTTAGACCAAGATGATAAAGCTATTGATAACTTTAATAAGTATATAAAATTAGAACCTAATGACATTGATGCATATTGGTATTTGGCATATTCCTATGAATATTTGGATGATTATGATAATGCTATAAAAATTTATGATAAAATTACAAGACTTGATCCAGATGATCCATATGGCTACACTTATAAAGCTGATATCCTATTTTATATTGGTAATTACGATGAAGCTCTTAGTATTTATAACAAAGCTATCGATCTCTTTCCTAATAATCCAGATGGTTATTATGGAGTAAGTTTAATTTATGCTATAAATGAAAATTATATAGATGCAATAATAAATTTAGAGAAGTCATTTGAACTAGATGAATATTATATTGATTATGCATTAAATGAGCCCATTTTTAATGATTTAATGGATAATGAAGTATTTCTTGATATTATAAAAAATTATTAAAATTTATTAAAAATCATTATGGAAGAATAAAGCTGACCTAATAAGTTAAAATTATTAGATCAGCTTTATTTGCTTTATTTTCCTAGAATATATTCAATATGTTTTCTTTTAGCGAATAGATAATAAATAGTTTGAAATACAAAATATACTAGAGTTATTAATGTTTTATAACTATTTTTTTATAGTTTTAAAAAATCTTATTATCTTTTAAATAACTTTTTTTCCTGCATTTTTTTGTTTTTTACTTTTATCTTACTACTCTACTGTAACGCTTTTAGCCAAATTACGTGGTTTGTCAACGTCGTTGCCACGCACTAATGCTGCATAGAATGCTAATAACTGTAATGGAATGACGGATAGTGCTGGGGTAAGTAAAGGTAAAGTTTTTGGTATTGTTAAAACCTTATTTACTGCTTTAGTAAGCTTTTGATCTCCTTCTAAAGCTATTCCTAAAACATAGGCATTGCGTGCTTTTACCTCTATTATGTTACTTACCATCTTTTCATAAATATCTTCCTGTGTTGTTAGAGCAATTACTGGCACCTCATCAGTAATTAAAGCAAGTGTACCATGTTTTAATTCACCTGCTGGATATGCTTCTGAATGAATATAGGATATTTCTTTTAACTTTAATGAACCCTCTAATGAAACTGCATAATCTAAGCCACGACCTATAAAAAATATGTCTTGATAACTTGCAATATGCTCTGAGAATTCTTTAAGTCCTGACGCAGATTCTAGTAATTTTTCTGCTTGAGCAGGTAACTCTTTTATTGCTTGAATATAACAGGCTATATCTTTTTCACTTTGGGTTCCTTTTATTTGAGATATATATAATCCAAATAAATAGAAAGCTATTAGTTGAGTTGTATATGCTTTCGTAGATGCTACTGCAATCTCTGGTCCTGCCTTAGTTAAAATAACTTCATCCGCTTCTCTTGCAACAGAACTCCCCTTAACATTGGTAATAGCTAAAACTTTGGCACCTAATCTTTGACTCTCTCGTAATGCAGCTAATGTATCAGCTGTCTCTCCTGATTGACTAACTACTAAAACAAGTGTGTTTTCTGAAATTATTGGACTACGATATCTATATTCCGATGCAACATCTACTTCAACAGGTACTCTAGTTAAATGTTCTATAGCATATTTACCAACTAATCCAGCATGATATGCTGTTCCACAAGCAACTATATGGATTTTTTCAATAGATTTAATATATTCTTCTGTTAAATTAATATCTTTTGATAAATCTACTTTATTATGATTATGATCGATTCTATTAGTAAGTGTTTCACGATAAGCACGAGGTTGTTCATGAATTTCCTTAAGCATGTAATGGGAAAATCCGTCTTTTTCAGCAGTTTCAATATCCCAATCAACTTTAAATTTATCACGAACTAATGATTCACCAGTAACTGTCATAAGTTGAATTTTGTCAGTTGTAATAACTGCCATCTCACCATCATTTAAAATATAGAAATCTCTAGTATGTTCAATTAAAGCAGGTATATCTGAAGCAATAAAGTTTTCTTTATTCCCAATACCGACAATTAAAGGACTTGCAAGCCTTACTGCAATCAACTTATCTGGCTCATTCTTATAGATAATGCCTAAAGCATAAGCACCTCTCATTTTTGCAATAGTTTTTTGAACTGTTGACACTAAGTCTCCATCGTACATATCAGCTAATAATTGTGCTATTACTTCAGTGTCTGTTTCTGATACAAAATCTACTCCTCTACTTACAAGATCTTCTTTGATTTCTTGAAAGTTCTCAATTATCCCATTGTGAACCACTACAAATTCACTATTCCGATCTATATGAGGATGAGAATTTATATCTGATGGACTTCCGTGTGTTGCCCAACGAGTATGTCCTATTGCCAAATTCCCATTAGCTGGCTTACCCTTAATATATTCCTCTAATTTGCTTAATCGACCAACTGTTTTCCTTAAGTGGATTTCTCCGTTTTCATAAATTGCTATTCCAGAAGAATCATATCCCCTATATTCTAACTTTTTTAATCCATTAATAAGTATCGTCCTAGCATCTTGATTACCAATATAACCTACAATTCCACACATTTAATTAATAGACCTCCCATTATTATGACGGAGGCAAAACTCTTTTATCAGGGGTTTGCCCCCGACATTCCATTTTTTATTTTTCTTTTATATTATGTTTTTATTTAACATGATAATAAATCGTTTGTGTAAAGAGTCACCTCTTTATTTTCAGATTTATATTACGGTAGTCATGTCTACCGAAAGGCATCCGCCGAAAAATTCGATTAACCTTTTCCTCGTCAACTACTTAGATAAGTAGTTCTGGCGCTTTTTTACTGTTATATACATCTACCCTCCTTACATTATTTAATAAATATATCAGGCTTTAAAAAAACCAAATAACAAATAAAGAAAACGCTTTTAAACTCCAAATAAAAAGAGTTTAATACTAAAATAATATCATGACATTTCTTCTTTTACTACATCAACTATATCACCAATATATGCCTGTAATATTTCAATATCCGGTCCCTCAGCCATTACACGAATTAATGGTTCTGTCCCAGAAAGACGAACTAGTACCCTGCCTTCAGTACCTAACTTTTTTTGAATTTCATTTATTATCTTCTCAATTCTAGAATTATTATTATATTTACTTCTATCTGAAATATACACATTTTTTAATATCTGTGGGTATTTCGTCATAACTTTTGCTAAATAAGATAATGATAAATTTTTCTCTTTCATTACATTTACTAATTGAATTGATGATAAAATACCATCTCCAGTTGTATTATAATCCAAAAAAATTATATGCCCTGACTGTTCTCCGCCTAAATTATAACCTTTATCTCTCATTGTTTCGATTACATACCTGTCTCCTACCTTTGTTTTCACACTATAAAATCCTAAATTATCTATTGCCTTATAAAAGCCTATATTACTCATGATGGTGCTTACAATAGTGTTATCTTTTAACTGTTTTTTTTCAGAAAGATATTGCCCACATATTAACATTATATGATCACCATCTATTATTTGCCCATTTTCATCAATAGCTATTAATCTATCAGCATCACCATCATAAGCTATCCCTATGTCTGCTTGGTTTTCTAAAACGGTTTTGATTAACCCTTCAAGATATGTTGATCCGCATTTATCATTTATATTAATTCCATCTGGTTGATTATTAATAGTAATTACTTTTGCCCCTAGTTCTTTAAATATGCTTGGTGCTAATTCATAAGCAGCACCATTTGCTGTATCTATTATAATCTTAAAACTATCAAATCGATTACTGATAGTTGATTTTAAATATTCATTATATAATTCCTTAGCTTCGAATTTCTCTTCTACTTGTCCTACATCTTGCCCAATTGGTCGAGGTAGACCTACGTTTTCCTTATCAATTAATGATTCAATCTCTAATTCAATTTGATCTGAAAGTTTGTACCCATCAGATCCAAAAAACTTAATTCCATTGTCTTGATATGGGTTATGTGAGGCAGAAATCATTATGCCTGCACTAGCACTTAAATTTTTAGTTAAATAGGCTACTGCAGGAGTTGTGATTACTCCCAATTTTATTACATTAGCACCTATAGACAAAATTCCAGCTACTAAAGAATGTTCTATCAACTGGCCCGATATTCTAGAATCCCTACCTATTAGAATAGTTGGACTCTTTGATTCTTTTGTCAAAATATAGGCTCCCATTCTACCTACTCTATAAGCTAACTCAGGCGTTAACTCTTTATTTGCTACTCCTCTGACTCCATCAGTTCCAAAATATCTTCCCATATCTAAATCTTCTCCCTTACTTGATACTTTGAATATATTCTAATCATTATATGTTCTAATCCTCAGTAATTATAACATCTAAATATTTATCTTCTCCAATATTTTTTGCAAGTACTGGAATATTATATTGTATCAATACTTTATGTTCTCCAGGAGATAAGTTACTAACATCAATAAATGATTGTAGATCTTGAAAATTTATCGAATTTATCACAATAGCTGAACCTTCTAGTGTAATATCTGTTCTGTTATATGGACTAACTATCTCTACATTAAATCCTTCTTCTAATTCAATAATATCAATTGGTATTTGAATGTAATTTCTAATAATCGAATTTACTACCCTAACTTCAATATCAATCGAATTTGGCTCAACTTTTAATAAATCGTCATTTACTATTAAGTCAACTGAAAATGCTTGATTTCCCGTAATATTTGATAAATCTAAATCTAATCCTGAATAAACATTATAATTATTTAGTATTTCTTTATCTCCATAAAGAGTTACTTCACTAGTTGATAGATTTAAAGATTCTACCGCATATCCTTCTGAAGGATAATTATTAATCTTATATGTTAATGGAACTGTTGAATAAGGACTAGACACCGGTATTTGAACATTTACGACACTCGGATTAATTCCAACATCAACCATGTTTCCATTATAATCTATAGCTCGTAATTGAATCTCTTGGTCTATAGATTTATTTATATTATCAATATTTACATAAGCTTTTACAAATGATACTTGCTCAATTTGAGATTTGGTTCCAGAAATATATACTTTTTTAGGACTTATTATCGGCTCCCCGGTTTGATATCCATCTTTTTCTTTACCAAGTTTCTCCACAATAATATTAAATTCTTTAGTATCCTTAGTTTCTACATTAACATGAGCAGTATTTGGTTCTATACTAACTTCAACTCCTGATGAAAACCCACTATATTCAATAGGTATTTCATAGGTGCCGGTATCATATCCTTCTAAATTAACAAAAATCTTACTCTCATCAATATTAGTGCTACCACGTATCTGATCTATTATAGATGAATCACCCTTCAATGTTACCTGAACCTTATCTGTCATTATATCTACAACGTATTGATTATCATCATAAACAGGTATAATCTCTGTTTCATATAAATAATTGGTCTTAACTGCTTCAAAAGGAGTTTCTTGATATGTGTTATTTGCACCAAGAGTTACAACAAGCCACAACATTATTCCAAAAATTAAAGACAGTACTTTAATAACATTTGTATTTTTTAGCCAATTATCCATCTTTATTCCACCTTTTCCGCCAAAACTGACTAGAATTTGTTCTAATAGACGGACTTAATTCTGATAATATTTTATTTTTCAAACTTTCTTCATTTAATCCTCTTATTATCTTTCCGTTTATCGTCATAGATACTTGTCCTGTTTCTTCAGAAGAAACAACTGTTATTGCATCAGATACCTCACTCATACCGATAGCCGCACGATGCCTTGTACCTAATTCTTTGCTGATATATGGGTTTTCAGAAAGAGGTAAATAACAACCAGCTGCAATTATTTTATCTCTTCTTATTATCACGGCCCCATCATGTAAAGGAGTATTAGGAATAAAAATATTTATTAACATCTCTGAACTTATATCCGCATTTAATAAAGTCCCCGATTCGATATAATCGGTTAAACCAATCTCATGTTCAATTACTATTAGGGAACCTATTCTTCTTTTTGAAAGATAACTTACTGTCTTAACAATTTCGTCAGTAATCATTAATAAATTGTTTTCATCTATATTTGAGTGACGTAAAAAAAACTTACCGCTACCTAATTTTTCTAAGGCTCGTCTTAATTCAGGTTGAAAAATTATAATTATTGCCAAAACACCATATGTAAAAGCCTGAGACATCAGCCATTGAAACGTCTTAAGTTCAAAATATGTACTTATTAACCAAGCTATTACTATAATCATTATTCCTTTTAATAGTTGAATTGCTCTAGTACCTCTTACAATCATAAGAAGTTTGTATATAACATAACTAACAAGCAATATGTCTATTATATCATCTATAAAAGAAATAAATATCTCCACTGATTTTTCCTCCACTAATAATTATTAATATAAGTATATAATCTTTTATACATATTTTCCTTAATATTATTAAATAATTTCTTAAAATTATAATTAAAGTACATTAGCGAATTATAACTAAAAGCGAATTATAACTAAAAAAGGAGAGAACCTCTCCTTTTTATTATTTCTTCCATATATATTTTATTTGATACCAAATACGTTCAAATATTTGATCTATTTGATATGTTCTGCCATTAACTTGACTTGCATTTGCCATAAATATTTCTCCATTAAAAACAGTAACATTCCCTTTCACTTCACCATCAATTTGTAGATTACCATTTTCAATAATTATATCACCTAATACTTCTTGCCCCTTAGGTATAATTACCTCGTTTCCATTAACTATCAAATTTTGTTCATTGCCGGATACGATTTTAAATTCATTACTAGGTACAACATAGGAAACTAAACTTATACTAAATAAAAACAAAAATATACTTGCAGCAGCCACTACAGGATACTTAGTTGCCCAATTTCTTACTTTCTTTTTCCCTGGAATACTCTCTAATATTTTAAAAGTAATATCTGATGATAGCCTTTCTTTTGGGAGTTGCTTTAGCAATTGATTAGTCATTTTAAGTTCGTTAAAATGAGCTTTGCAAGTTATACAATTATTAGAATGCTCAAATAGTTCATGCATTAAATATTCATCAATGTCATCATCAAAGTAATCATGCATTAAATAAATTGCTTCACTACAATTCATACTAGCTACTCCTCTCTTTAAATACATTGTCACTTAACAAATTATTCCTCATATATTCTCTTCCTCGGTGCAATCTTGTTTTTATTGTGGTAATAGGTAAATCAAGTACTTCACTGATTTCTTGTAATGTAAGTTCATCAACATATCGTAAGATCATAATAGCCCTATATTTAACAGGTAATTTTTCAAACGATTGTTGAATTGAATTGTTTTGTTCATTCAATATAACCTCTTCTTCAGGATTTAATCCCGAATCTGGAACAAGAGTATACCAATCAGCATTATCGTTATTCTCCAAATTATTATCTAAAGAATAGATAATGTTTTTATTCTTTCTTATACGGTCAATACAGAGATTGGTTGCAATTTTGTACACCCAAGTTGAAAACTTGTATTTATTATTATATTTATCTATATTAGTATACACTCTAATAAAAGTTTCCTGACAAATATCTTCAGCTTCTTCTTTGTTTCCTAGCATTCTATACCCTAGATAATATATCTTGTCTTTGTATAAATTAACAAGCTTTACTATAGCTTGATTATCTCCAGATTTAACCTTATTTATTAAATTGTTATCAATAGAATTCATTGATATGTGCCCCCATTTTTTGCTTATACTATATTTTTTCATTTATTATCTAATCATATCTTTTCAAAATAGAATACTCAATATATTTTCTTATTTATTTAAAATAGTAAAGAAGTACCTTGTTAGGTACTTCCAGATTGTTGACAAAGTCAACAAAATCAGGCTGTTGAAAATGTTCTAGTTCAAGGCACGCTTAAATCGAGGAACGGAGCTTACTTAATGTAAGTGAGTACCGAAGATTTAAGTTGTAACGAAGAAATTGGACATTTTCAACAGCCTAGAAGTACCTTGTTAGGTACTTCTTTAGATAAATAATTTTATAAAGCAGAACTTTATTCAGATGGAGTTCTAACTCCATTTGAATTCTAGCACTCAAGAGTACAAGTGACGCTAAGACACTAAAGTGTCAAGTCGTCCTAAGTGAAACTTATACTAAATTCATTATCTCTCACTTAACATAGCACGACTTAATGCTTTAGCATTATAGCGTGACTTGCGCACTTTGTGTGTATGTGGGAGTCTTATCAGATTTGGATAAAAACCTATTCGTTTGTGAATTTAGATAAATTAAGATTATCAATATTAATTACTTCATCTTGAGATGGAATTTGTTTTTCAATTTGAATGCCCTTATTTATTGTATTAATATCAATTTGACCAGTAATTAGAGATTTAATTTCCTCTTCATATTTATATATATCAATATTAAAAATAATTTTTCTTAATAAGCCATCTTTATCATAAACTGTTGTTACCTCACAATTGTTTATTAATATTTTATTGTTTAAGTCACTAGCTATCTGATCTATGCTTTTTATGTCATTATCTAAATCACTCTTTATTTGCTGAAGTTTTACTTTTAAATCATCTGAGATTGAATATTTATCTAAATATATAATTATCTCTGACAAACCTTCATTGTTTACCAGTCTTTCTAAATAAGACTTTAAACTTTCTTGGGTAATATTTAGAGTTATTACCTCACCAACTTTACCGTTATCAATACTATAGGATTTAGTATCATTCCTTAAAAAATCTTTCTCATCTATAGCATCAACAATTTTAGTAAATACTTGAAAAGAATTTTCTTTATATTCAGCTTGATTTCGTTTTGATATATCCATCATTAAATAATTTTGTTCAACTTCAGGCATATACATTAACAACATAGAAGGTATCTTAATATATAAATTATTGTCTTTTGCAATCATGGGTATATCAAATACAAGTTCCATGCCTTGTATATTTGTTAATATACTCATATCCATTTCCATATAAAAAGGTTCTTGTTTTAGTTTTCCGTCAAAAGTAATATTATAGTTATTCAATACCTGCATTAATTGTTTATTTTCTGAATTTACTAAATCATCGTTAAAATCATTAACAACCTCAATATTACCACTATATGTCATGTTCTCAATTTTCTTATTTTCCTCTATTGAATTTAATAAGGACTGTTTTGCTGTTTCTTCTTCAGTTACACAACCGACCATTGAACTTATAAGTATTATTAAACAAATAAAAATAAAGCCTTTCTTCAATTTTCATCACCTTACTTTTTATTTTAATTAATCTAATTGTAACATAATTGAATGTAAATAAATGAATTTAAAGTTTTTCGTTTAATAAGATAATTCAGATAGTAATTTTTTCTTGTAATCAGAAAAACTACTTTCCCCCATTATGGATACAAGTCTCGGTCGAGGTAAGTTAATCTCCATATGATACTTTATTCTAGCTGGTCTAGGTGATAAAACGTATATCCTGTCTGACAGATAAATTGCTTCATCTATACTATGTGTAACAAAGAGAATGGTATGTTTATATTTATGCCAAATATCTAATAGCCACTGTTGCATATGCATTCGTGTAATTTCATCTAGTGACCCAAAGGGTTCATCTAATAGAAGAACATTACTTTGTAATAAAATAGTTCTTAATAATGAAGCTCTTTGTTTCATTCCACCCGATAATGAGGATGGAAACTCATTTTCAAAAGTGTTCAGTCCAAAAACTCCTAAATATTCTGTCGCTATTTTTCTCGCCTTATTTTTATTAATCCCCTGAATTTCCATACCTAAAATAATATTATCTAATATTGTCCTCCATGGTAATAAATAATCCTTCTGAGGCATATAGCCAACAAGACCTTTTTTATCAATTATAGAGTTTCCTTCTAAAAGTATGTCACCGCTCGTAGGTGTTTCCAATCCACTAATTAAATTAAATATTGTGCTTTTACCACATCCACTTGGTCCTATTAGCGATACAAATTCTCCTTTTTTAATATACATAGAAATTGCTTGAAGCGTCTCGAAGTTTTCACCATTTTCAAGAGGGTATTCCTTATATAAATTTTTAATAGTAATTTTATTATTTTTATTCATAAATTCTCCTAGGAATTGGGCAAAAATTCATTTGTATATGCATCCTCTATATTTATCATATCTGAGATAAGATTATAATCTAGCATCCATTTTGCATAATTTTCCCAAACAGATTTTTTTTGAATTCCCCACTCAGTTGCATCATCTTTATATTTCGTGCTTAACCATAATTGGCTTTTTATCACTAATTCTTCGTCTATTCCTGACACGCTACTTATTAGTATTTTTGCCGCTTCCTCTGGATTTTGTATTGAATACTCATATCCCTGTGCTGTAGCATTTATAAATCTTTTTATAGTATCTGGATTCTCATTTATATAAGTCTCACTTGTAATGATAACAGGTGTGTAATAATCTAATTGAGGAGACAAATCCCTTAACTCAATAAAATTTATAGGATAGTTTCTTAGTTCCGCTTCTATTCCGGTCCACCCATAATATATCCACTCGAAATCTATATCCTTTTCAGTTGCTGTAAAAAAATCTGCTGCACCTGCATTTACAAAATTAACTTTACTAATGTCTCCTCCGTCTCTTTTCATTACAGATTCAATTACGGCACTCTCAATAGGCGATCCCCATCCTCCATAAGTCTTACCTTCGAAATCTTTAGGTGTTGTTATATTTTTCCCAATAGGAGACGCAAAACCAGAGGTATTATGTTGTATAATCGTTGCTATCGAAACAATAGGAATTTGAGTAGACCTAGCATATGTTACTTCTTCTTGATAACTTATTCCAAACTCTGCTTTGCCTGAAGCAATAAATTGTGCTGTACTTCCTTCAGAAGATTGTATTATATCAACCTTTAATCCCTGCTCATCATAATAACCGTTTTTTAATGCTACATATAAACCAGTATGATTAGTATTAGGTGTCCAATCTAACATTATTGTTATTGATTCATTTTTCTCATTAGTGCAACCCGATAATAAAATAAGTACTAACATTATCATAATAATAATTAACTTTAATTTTCTCATTTTTTACAGCTCCTTTAATAAATTATCTAGCTTCGTCACTTTTGTTCCATGGAATAATCATATTTTCTAAAAACAATATAAAACTATAAAGCATGACACTAATTGCTACTATTACAATAATTCCAGCAAATACTTGTTCTGTCATAAAAGAGTTGAAAGTATTTTTTATATATAATCCTAATCCTTTACTCGCTATTATCCACTCCCCGATTACTGCTCCCATAACACTATATGTAGCTGCTATTCTTAATCCTGAAAAAAAATAAGGAAGTGCCGAGGGAAATTTTACTTTCTTAAATATCTGCCACTTCGTTGCATTCATTGATTTTAATAAATTAATCAATCCTTTATCAGCACTATTTAATCCATCAGTAAGATTCGTAACAATTGGGAAAAAATCCACTAAAGCAACTATTATTATTTTGGGCAAAATTCCAAACCCAAACCAAATAAATAGTAGAGGTGCTATTGCAAATATTGGTATGGTTTGAGAAGCAACTAGTATTGGAAAAACTCCTCTTTTTATAATTAAGAACCTATCAATTATAATTGCCAGTAAAATAGAAATAATTATTGCTAGTCCAAACCCTAACAAAGCTTCATATAATGTTACCCAAGCATTTGCTAATATGATTCTTCTTTCATTAATTAAGGCAGCTAATATTTGGGTTGGTGAAGGCAATAACCATCTAGGAGGTTGGAATAAAAATACCATGGCTTCCCATAAGATTAATGTCATAACTATAAATATTAACGCAGAACGATTTCTCTTTAAAACTTGCATTTATATCAGCTCCGGTATTTGCCTATTTTCTCTTCTATTGTTACACCCAAGGGATGGTAATCAATTTTTACAACTGATAACACTCTTTCTGCGCCTGCTTTTACACATACCTCTTGAACCTCTTTTACTATTTCCAATAACTGATCTAATTTTCCTTCCATAGTTGTTTCCATAGGACCAACTATATATTTAACCCCCGACTCTTTAATTACATTAATCGCCAAATCAACTACCCTATAAGTATCTTTATCAGCAACCTTCGGTATTACTTGTATGCTTAAATTAACTGTTGGCATTTTTATCACCTCATTATTTCTAAAAATATATATAAAAAAGCTGACCTGATTGGTCAGCATATGTATTATTAAGCTAAAATTATAGAAGTGCTTTCCCTCCGCTGGCATTATCCAGATCAGGTTATTGGGTCGATATTATTATAGCAATACCCTCTCAGCCAAACTCTTTGGCTCCCCCTTATTATTCAATTATGTATTATAATATCATTATTTATTTATTTGTCAAATATAGATTATAATAATTTTTCTCCAAAGGCCGAACCCATCAATCCAACTGCAATTTCTGCAGTTTTGTTTCTATCATCTAATATTGGGTTTACTTCAACAAACTCTGCAGATATTAAAAATTTAGCCTCTGCTAACATTTCCATTGCCAGATGTCCTTCTCTATATGTTATACCGCCTGTAACAGGGGTCCCAACTCCCGGTGCATCGCTAGGGTCCAATCCATCTAAATCAAAGCTTAAATGTACCCCATCAGTATTTTTCTTTAAATAATTAATAGCTTCTTCCATTACTCTAGTCATTCCCAGTCTATCAATTTCATGCATAGTATAGACCTTTATACCTAATTTCTTAATTAAATCTTTTTCACCTTTATCTAAGTATCTCGCTCCAACAATTACTATATTTTCCGGTTTTAATTTAGGAGAAAAATTAAATATATTTACTAGGTCAGGATGTCCAAATCCTAGGCTTATTGCAAGAGGCATACCATGTATGTTACCTGTCGGAGAAGTTTCCGGTGTATTTAAGTCCCCATGAGCATCAATCCAGATAACACCAAAATCTTTTTTATTGTTTGCTATACCTGCAATTGTACCAAGTCCAATACTATGGTCTCCTCCCAATACTAAAGGAAATCTACCATCCTTAATTATATTTGAAACCGTTTTTGCTAATTCTTCATTTACGGCTTTAACCTCTTTCAAATATCTAAACTTTGTATTTTCTATATTATATTTTTCCGGAGTAGGTACACTTAAATCCCCATAATCCACTACGTCGTATCCAGCTTTTTCCATTCTTTCATTAAGATTTGCATATCTTATAGCACTAGGACCCATGTCAACTCCTCTACGTCCAGCGCCTAAATCTAAAGGTACTCCAATTATAGAAATATCCTTTTGCATTACAAATCACTCCATAATTATTTAATAGATATTTTACTTTATTGCTTTTTACAATAATATAAAAACTCAAGTAAGTAATCATAATAAAATAAAAAAACCATTTAAGGTTTATTTTTCATTAAAATATTTTATTATTATTACCATTCTTATTATACATCATAATTTATAAAATACATAACTATTAATGAAACAATAAAAAATACATTTTCACTTGAAGATATATTTTTAGTTGAGACTTGAAGCACCCTCGCGGGCACACATTTTTTCTCGAACTGACTGATTAATCGACGTAGTACTCGAAATATTTATAGAGCACCCTTACGGGCACTACGATTTCGTTTGAGCTAGAATTTTATTCGACGTGGTACAAATGATTATTAATGGAGCACCCTT
>CAZIGM010000022.1:0-29904 GCA_964538675.1 uncultured Bacillaceae bacterium
AGCACGACTAAATGCTTTAGCATTATAGCGTGACTTGTACTCTTGAATTAGCAACAATGGGTTACTTCTTGTGTGCATAGGATGACTTGACACTTTAGTGTCATAGCGTCACTTGCATAGCATGACTAAGTGCTTTAGCACATTAGCATGACTTGTGCTCTCGAGTGTACTCTTGAGTGCTAGAATTCAGGTGGAGTTAAAACTTCATCTGAATAAAGTTCGGCTTTATATTATTTTCTTAGTTAACTAGACAAAACAGAGTTAGCTTTCAAATATTGCAGGAATTTAGACAAAAACGTCCAATAATGTAAAAAAATATATTAAAGTACTTTGATATATATGGGATTAGAAAGTGTTTGAAGAAAACATATCTATAGTAGGAACAGAGAAGGGACACAAAAAAACCCTTACACATAATGTGAAAGGGGGTGAACCAGATGGAAAAGTTTATTATTTTGTTGTCGGTGTTGCAATTTATCCTTAACATCACAGATAAGACAATAACTCTTTTAGGTAAGTTAATAAAATTACTCAAAAGAAAAAAGGATGGCCCACCTTTACCAAAGTAGTAGCACATCCTTCTGGGAGGGGCAAAGTACCTTGTCCCTTCCCTTCTCTATTCTTATTATAACATATGCAAAATATACCTAGCAAGTTAAATAAATATTAAAAAAATAACGAAAGTAGGTGTATTGGTTAAAGATGATGAAACAGGTAAATAATTAAAAAACAAGGGGACGGTTCTTTTGCTTCCTTGAATAATAAAGCAATTAAGAAGACCCTTACTATCCCACAATGGCTTAACATTTTGGCAGAAAATAATAATATTAATTTTTCACAAACGCTTCAACAGGCTTTAAAAGAACAACTGGAAATTAATAAAAACAATCAAGATCATGCTTGGGAATATTAATTATATATAAATCAATGGGACGGTTTTTGAGTGTCCCTTTTTTGTTTGAGAAAATAATTATGCTATAATTGTACTATTAAGAATGTCTGAGAATAAAAAAGGATTGGTATACAAGATGAATCAAGTAATTATAACTAGAGAGGATATTAAAAACATATTTGGCACGACTATATATAATCGTGGTCTTCAATATTATAAAGAAGATCTGGTATATCAATTAGAGTACGATAAAAGGATGAACACTTGGACTGCTAGAGTAGCTGGTAGTAAACGTTATCGTGTTGAAACGAAAATACTTGAAGATAGAATATCTTCAAGGTGTAATTGTCCAGCATTTGATAATTTTGGTGGGTGCAAACATGAAGTTGCGGTTTTATTAAACATTATTGATAGGTTTGGTAACAAAAATGAGGGGAAATATAAAAATACTAATATATTTTTAAAAACTCTATCACAGCTTCAATATAATGAAGTTAAAAGAAATACAGCAGCTCTAAAAGAGTCCCTTATGGTAGAGTTTTATTTAAGTGAATGTTTTGCACCAATGAGTATAGAAGGTAAGTCTCTTTCAATATCGGCAAAGGTTGGCGAAAAGCGTTTATATGTTATAAAAGACATAAGGGATTTTCTTGAAAAATTAGAATCTGGTCACTCGATACATTTCACTGATAATTTCATATATGAGCCACTAGAGCATTTTTTTTCGCCAGAGGATATGGAAATAATAAAAGTATTACAGGATATTGTCAGAAATGAAAAGGTGTATAAAAACCAATCTTCATATTATTCAGGTGGAGCTAATTATCTAGATAAAAGAGAACTGCTTATCCCTCCACTTTTTATTGATTCCTTATTAAATAAATTAAGTAAAAAATCAAATCAAGAGTCTATCTTTCTTGATAATGAGAAGATAGAAGTTAAAAAAGATAATGATTTATTATTTAATTTAAAGCTAGTTAACAATAGTGATGGTGATTTTTTATTAGATTTAAGTGAATTAAGAAATATGATCTGGTTCAAAGGATATGGTTACATATTTTATGATCGGGACTTTTACAAGCTAAATGAGGGACAACAGGAATTAATAAATGAACTCAACAATTTCTTAGTGTATAGGGAGGATAAAGAATTAGTTATCAAAAAAGATCAGATTGAACACTTCTTCTCACATGCTGAACCAGTCCTAAAAAAAATTGGAACAATTGAAATTGACAATTCTATATCTGACCAATTAATAGCACCTGATTTAAAAGCAAAAATATTTATAGATTATATTAATGAACAATTAAAGATGAATATAGAATACCATTATGACAAAAGAATAATTGATCCCTTCCAACCAAAAACTAATGATAATTCAAATACACAAATTATTTTAGTTCGTGATATAGAAAAAGAGCAATACATCATGAATATAATTGAAGATACTCCATTAAAATTCAATGGTAAAGCGCTATATTTAGAAGGTGAAGAGGAAATATATCGTTTTCTATATACTACATTACCATTATTTGAAGAACGTGCAGAAGTATACATGACAAATCCAGCAAAAAGTTTAATTAATTTAATTCATTACAAGCCACAAATTTCTATTGAACTAGATTCAAAAGGGAACTGGCTAGAAGTAGGGTTTGACAATGAAGAATTAAGTCAAGAGGATATATATAATATATTACAATCAATAGTTGAAAAGAAACATTATTATAGATTAGCTGACGGAGCTTTTATATCTGTAGAGGATGAAGAATATGATACTATCAATCAATTGATAACCGAATTAAAAATTTCTAAAGATGAGTTAAAGCAAGGAAGATTGAGAAGGAACGCTTATAAAGGGTTACAGGTTGCTGATTTAGTTGAAAGTAATAATATAAAATTAATGAGATATGGGAAGAATTTTAGAAAATTCCTGCAGGATTTCAAAAACCCAGAGCTATTAGAGATTGATTTACCAAAATCTCTTAATGCTCATTTGCGAGATTATCAGGAGTTTGGATTTAAATGGTTGAAAATCTTAGCTCACTATAAATTAGGTGGTATTTTAGCGGATGATATGGGTCTTGGAAAGACAATACAAAGCATCGCTTTAATTGTTTCTGAGATTGAAGAAAACAAGGTTGTGTCACCCACTTTAATAATTACTCCAGCTTCACTTATATATAATTGGAAAAACGAATTTAATAAGTTTTCACCAAATATAGAAGTGAAAATAATTGATGGTTTACCAGAAGAACGAAAGGCAATGCTTAGTAATTTAAGTAAAGAAGAGATTGTGATAACATCATATCCATTGTTACGTCAAGATATTGAGTGTTATCAAGATATTAATTTTGACATACTCATTTTGGATGAAGCACAAGCAATAAAAAACCCGTCGACGAAAATTTCAAAGGCAATGCAACAGATAAAGGCAAATAAGCGTTTTGCACTTAGTGGAACACCTATTGAAAATTCAATTAGTGAATTATGGTCAATCTTCCAAGTTGTATTACCTGGTTTTTTTCCAAGCAAATCAATGTTTGCAAAGACTGATTATGATAGAATTTCGAGAATGGTTCGTCCGTTTATTCTAAGACGTGTAAAGAAAGATGTATTAAAGGAATTACCTGATAAAATCGAAACAGTTCAAATCTCTGAATTAACGAGGGAGCAAAAAGAGATTTATTTAGGTTATTTAGAAAAAATCAAGAAGGATACAAAGGAATCAATAGAAAAGGAAGGCTTTAATAAAAACCGAATCAAGATTTTAGCAGGCTTGACTCGATTAAGACAAATATGTAATCATCCTTCACTTTTTCTTGAAAATTATACGGGAAAGTCAAGTAAATTAGAACAATTAATGGAGTTAGTTGAAAATAATTTAGCTAACAAGCAACGGATTTTAATATTCTCGCAGTTTTCTAGTATGTTAAAAATGATAAGAGAAAGGCTTTATCAAGAAGGATATAGTTGCTTTTATATTGATGGTGAAACTCCAGCGAAAGAGCGTTTTATTATGGCGGAGGAATTTAACACAGAGGATAGTGAAGAAATATTTTTGGTCTCACTAAAAGCTGGGGGTGTAGGATTAAATTTAACAGGTGCTGAAACGGTGGTTTTATTTGATTTGTGGTGGAATCCTGCTGTTGAGGAACAAGCTGCAGGAAGAGCACATAGAATAGGACAGAAAAAGGTAGTTCAAGTAATTCGTTTAATATCAAATGGAACGATAGAAGAAAAGATTTATCAGTTACAACAAGAAAAGAAAGAATTAATAGATAAAGTTATTAAACCTGACGAAGAAATGTTTAATAGTTTAACAGAAGAAGATATATTAGATATATTAAATCTGACATGAAGTAGTACATTTTGAATACAGTAAAGAATCTCATAAGAGCAAGATTCTTCTACTACGCCTCAGAATGAAAAATGATTTCAAATTAATGAGTAATGATACCTAAATATTTTATACCTATGATGGCTATATTAATATTAAATATTAAATTAGTCGGAGGTTGTTATGAGATATATTATTCCCTTAGCTTTCTTTTTTTTAATTAGTATTGTTATATATTCTGATATGACAAGCTCTTCGCTTTCAGAAATAGAGGATAATCAAAATAAAGTTCAGCCTTTTTCTCAAGGGTTATCAGTAATTGATGTTAAAGAAGACTCAGAGCAAGGAAGTTTATTCCTAAATGGTAATCAGAAGGAACTTACGTATGTAAAAGAAAAAAATAAAATATATTTTCCCCTAAAAGACATTGCAAAAGAATTAGCAATTGGTATTGATTGGAATGAAAAGGATAATTCTATTATTATTCATTATGAGGACAATCGAGAGGCGAGTGTATTTTTAAATTCAAAAGAATTATTAAAGGAAAAGCTACGTAGTCCGATAGATTTATTAGTAGACGAAGGCGTTACATATATCGAATTAAATAATTTAGAGAAAATAATTGAGCAAAACCTTTCATGGGATGAAGAGGAACTAATCTTATATATCTATATCTACGCATATCCTGAGCAAGGACAGTCTAAATTAGGAGAGTTACCATATCAAGGTATATCAATAGATAATAACCGTGTTATATTTAATCAAGATGGGCAAGAAAAAGCAAGCTGGTCACTGAATGGAACTATATTAGATGTACGCTTGATAAATGAATTTATAGATGTTGATATAAAAGAATATGAATTTGCTTTTTTTTATCAAACCGATGAAAAGAAAACAAGTCAACTGCTTATTACAGAAAGAGTATTACCTAATGGGGATATTATTTTATTTATTAAAGGTTACTCAGCAGATAGTGAGCAGTTTTTCGTACAAGATATATTAAAAACTGAGAAAGTCTATATAAGTGATATTTATTTTTATATTAAACAAGGTCAATATTGTACATTAATTGAGAAAAAAGAGTTAGATAATCTAAAAAGATATGATTTAAAATATGATCAATCTATTAATACATGGTATGTTTTTGGTAGAGAAAGTTTAGCGATAGAAGATCCGTATATTAAAAGTGCATGGGATATTAGTAAAAACTATCATCAATCAAATGCGTGGATAACCCCAGAGGGTAATTATCGCACTACACCAGCTGGATATCAGGAGAAAATAAATTATCATAACTATAATATAAATCTGCAAGCATCTGTTCCATTACTACTCATAGAGACGCTAGAAATAGAATCTAATCGTCTTTTAGAAGATATAGTTCATAATGCTAAATATACACTAACTAATTTACAAGATAAAGATGGATTTTGGCGTAATGAGATTAGTGTAGCTTACTTAAATAAAGCTCATCAGCTAGGTTCTGAATTTATTGACACGAGAATGTCTGTAGATGTTTCACTATTTCTATTAAAATATGGTTTATTATACAAAGATAGCCAAGCCATTGAGCAAGCTAAAGCGTTTAAAAATTACTTTTATTTATTAAAAGATAAAGACTTTGTATATAGAAATGGTGATGGTATTTTATATTCAGATTATTATTCAGATAAGTTAAGTAATAGGACATTAGCCTCTTTAAATCACTCATTGTATGAAATGAATTACTTATATACTCTATATAATTTAACGAACGACTTAGAGGCAAAGGTTATGGCAGATGAAATACTTGAGTATCTAGATAAAACCACAAATAAATGGATTACTTCAGAAGGCGATCTATTTTATGCAGTAAGTCCTATTGAAAAACATATTGGTAAAGATTATATTAATATTACCTATATGGACTTATTTGTTACGAAGAGTTTACTTGATTACATGGGGATAGATAGTCAAGGAATTGATAATTTATTTATACATAAAGAGGAATATCTTAATGGGATAAATTCGACATATATTGAGTCTCAACTAAATTATGAAAACATATTATTGAATTTTGATCAAGGATTATCAAAAAAAGGGGATATATTTCTAAGATATCCATTAGAAATAGATAGAGCAGAGGAATATGAATTTGCTTATTTTTCTTATGGAGCTTATCATTTCGTAAAAGGGGTTAAAAGTATCACCTTAAATGGCGAAGTTGTAGTTTTGGATCCAAGTCAAAAATATTTTATATATGAGACAATGGGTGATGGATTGTTTATACAGCCGCAATATAGATAAAAACGTAAGGATAAAGGAAGCAAAAGAACCGTCCCTTTGTTAGCGTCCCTTTGTTAGTTCCTTTGTACTTTTTTTATTTTTTTCTACAAAATCTATAAAAATTAATTTCTATTTTACCGATATATATTAAGTAAAAATGTAATTTATAAAAATATATAGCTGTTACATTAATCTTTTATCATATTAATATAAAACAGTTGTTTATGATATAAAGAACTTAGAGGAGGAACCTTAATGAAAAGAACAATGGGAGTTTTGAAAAAGTGGACAAGTTTCTTTATTATTTTTGCTTTACTACTAACAACCGTTCCACTTACTGGACTGGTAGAAGCTGCTGACAACCCAATTGTTATATCAAATCCAATGGGTACTAATGATTTACCAACGCCTGTAACTACTTCAAGAATCGATGTATCTGGTAGTTTTTATGGTGTTACTGACCTTAATTATAAAGTTACTCAAATGCGTAAAGTTGGTAATGACTTGATTCCAATTCAATCCCGTGAAGGTGTCGATGCACCATATATTGTAGGGTCAACTTTTACATTTTATGGAGTGGAGTTATATCAAGGAATTAATGAGATATTGGTAACAGGAAAAGATGCTTCAGGAACATCAGCTCCTTCAGAACGTGTTTATGTTGAATACTATAATTTACCTATAATTTTAACAGTAAATTATGGTGAGCAAGATTTAAAGGTAGATAACGAAATAACAGATAAATTATATAATGATGAATTATTAATTAAAGGACAAGTTATGAATGCTGAAACCATTGTAGCCAAAATCAATGGCGATGAAACGGAATATCAGGGTACAGTTTTATCTACTGGACAGTATATTATTGCAAAAATACCGCTACAACGTGGCAAGAACACACTAGAAGTAATTGCACGGAATAATACAAAGGAATACCCGGTTAGTCTTGAGATTATCTATAACGATGGGTACCCTTATGTTGGGGATACACAAATTGATATAGATGATTCTGATACCTTTATTGATATAGAAAAGCAGATGAATTTCACTGCTAATAATATAGAGTTTACTGGTACTTTAAATAATTTTGAGGTAGGGGATAAGATTAATTTCTTATTTAATACAACTAACTTTACTGTTGATCATGATGATTTTGAGCTTGCTCCTATTGATCCTATTACGCCATATCTGAGTTCAACAGGTGAGGATTACAATTACCAGTTATATAAAACAGGTAATGATACATTCACGTTACATTATGATTCAGTTAAGCAAAACGAGACAAATATTTTACAATTTACGTTTACTCGTAATTTATCTAATTATATTCAAACTTTTTATTTAGAACATTTTAATGACACATTGAACTTTGTAACACATACATCAGGATTAAGTAGCACAACAACAAGTAAGTCTTTGACATTTTATGTATTCACAGATGATACAGCAATAACTGATTTAGTTTCTATTAATCATAAAGATGGATTAGGAAATGATATTCCATTAGTTAGTAGAACTTCAACACCTGTTCCAGCAGGTTCACCTACAGAGGTCATGCATACAGTTACGGTTGATCTTCTGCCTGGTTACAATACGATTATTGTTAGACCAAATACTGGTGCAGACAGTGAAATTAATAAAAAAGAATATAATATTTTATATATAAATTCACCAGACATAAAAATATTAAATCTTGTAAATGGAGATAGAATAGGAGATGGAGCGTTACAACCAGAAATAATTGGTGAATTGATAAACGTAGATTTAGCTGATCGCGATGATACTGTAATAACTATTGAGAATAGGGCTGGAAGCTCTACATATATGTTAGCTGCAGGAGATTTTGATGCAGCACCAGATAATTATAAATTCACCTTTGATTTAACCAACAAATTACAAACAGGAGCGAATGATATTGTATTTAAGGTGACTGATGGTGTTACAACTACAACAACACGTATTACAATCTTTTATTTTAGTAGTGGTGGTCCATCAGCCTACATCGAAGTAGATGAAGCTGCTACTAGAACAATAAATGCAGATGCTAACTTTACTGAAGTTGATTCAGGAACAATAGAAACAGAAGCAAGATATGTTCATGTAAATGGTGGTTATTCTAATGCACAGGATATAATCTTTTACTTAAATGGTGTTCGGGTTATTCAAGAAGAAGTACAACCGACTGGTCAAAAGGAATGTGCAGGTATAAATCCAGTTACTAATGAAACTTTTAGGTTAACTATTAATTGGGATACTAAAACATTTGCTACTGATTATCCTATTTACTTAAATGAGGGTACTAATGTTGTTGAAGTAGAGGTTATTAGCTCATCAGGAACTTCAAGAAGTGAAAAGCTTTATTTAAGCAGAGTATTACCTCCGGTTAAATTGGTATCACCAAACCTAGAAAGAGAAGATGTTGTTAATAGTAATTATGTAGAAGTAATTATTGAAGCATCAGGAGCTGATAGTGTAAAGATAGGAAAAGAAGAGGCACAATATATTAAACTAAGTAATGACGAGTTAAGAAGTTTAATCGAAGCACTAGGTCCAGTAACTGAATCGAAATATGATACAGATAATAATGGAATGTTGGAAGATGATGAATTAGAAGTAATCGACCAAGGAGAAATAATTGGTAAGCGTTATGTGGCTGATGTTTTTCTAAAATCTGGCAAAAATACGATAAAATATGAAGTTATTATAAATGGAAATAAGAAAAGCTATAAATTTGAAATGTATTATGCAGCATCTCCTGAAGAAGGTGCAAAATATAAGGAAAGCTTTGCAAAATCAAAAATAACAGTTTTTGATAAGGAATTGACTTTAGAATTTCCGAAAAATACATGGTTAATTCAACCGGATGACTTAACTCCATCGATGAATAAGTATGTTAGTGATTCATATTTGGAATTTGGAATTGTAGATAAACAAACAGGTAAACTTAACAAGGTTTGGAACAGTTCTTTTGAGGAATATGTATTTGAAGAATTCAATGAGCCATTTAAAACATTAATGCCTGTTAGAATAATACCGCCAGATCGTACTGGTTATGCATCAGATATTTATTGGATTGAATCTCAAGGTGATATATCGGATGTTAATTCAGGTTTAATTCCAACAAATGTTGGAGAAATTACTATTAAATATGATCAGAGTATAATAAGTGATGCTCAGAACCAATTAGCAATCTATCATTTTGATAGAACAAAGTATGAATGGGTTAATCTTGGTGGAATTGTTGATACGAAGGGGAAAACAGTAACTACAGCCATTTCCGAATTTGGTTATTATACAGTAATGGCTAAGAGAGGAACCTATAACGATATTATTCAACATAGTTGGGCTGCTAACTATTTACATGCTTTATATTCTAAGGGAATAATGATGCCAGAGAGTTACAGTCGATTTGGCGCAGATTTATTAACTACTCGCGGAGAATTTGCTACTATCTTAATTAAAGCATTAAACTTATCTTTAGATGCTGGTCCATATATTAATGGCAATAAATTATATCCAGTTAATGCAACATTCGTTGATGTTAGTCCATTACTAGATCCAGATAACGGATTTTACTCATATGAATATATTGAAACAGCAGCAAGGGCAGGAATTGTAAGAGGAATGGGACAAGGCGAATTCAATCCGGATGGTCTTTTAACACGACAAGACGCTGCAGCAATGATTGCAAGAGCAGCAGATTACAAATTAGAATCAAATTTAGATAAAGCAGAAGCAACTTTACAGAAGATGTATGCTGATGTAAATAAGATTAATACCTATAGTATGTCGTATGTTTTAGCAGTATCAAAAGCTAATATAATGGGTGGAAGTGATGTAGGAGGTTCAATAGTATTTAATCCTTCATCTTATCTATCAAGAGCAGAAGCCTCAGCAATTGCTTATAGGCTGATGGTACAAAAGAAAATACTGCCAAAATAAAAGATTAGATTCCTAAATAAAAGAAATAAGGGGGTTGTTACAAACCCTCTTTCTTTTTCATGGAGGTTTAGTATGAAAAGTATAGTTTTTAGAAGTTTTAGTTTAATAGTTTCATCTATATTATTGGTTTCATTATTACCAATAAGCGTATCCGCCTCACAAGTGACTCAACCACTTGTGTCGGTCTATTCAAACCATATTAACGATGTAGCATCTTATGAAATAACATTTTATACAGCAGATACGGTCGATTCAAGCTTGGACGAGAATGATGGTGACAATATCTTAATTCAATTTCCAGCAGGGACAACATTGCCTGCATCAATAAGTAATTCATATGTAAAGATTAACAATCAGACTTTAAATCAGGGAATTATCTCTATTGACGCAGTTACAAATACTATAACCTTACCTCTTCCTAATGATACGGTTTTACACAGGAATTCCTTTGTAAAAATAGATATAGCTCAAGGAGCAGGTATTAAAAATCCTGGTATTTCTGGCAGCTATACCATACAGGCTTGGACTTCGGGAGACACAACAATTCAAACGTCTGCAGAATATTCAATACTAGATTCGATGATTACAGTTCCAGATGTAACAGTAACACCTAATATTATTGGAGAAGTCGGAGCTTATATGATAGATTTTAATGTAAGTTCTAATGGTAACTTGATAGCAAACGCTGATAGCATATATCTTTTTTTTCCATTAGACACAGTACTACCAGCAAGTATTGATAAAGCTAACGTCAAGGTGAATAATATTTCTTTGACAGTAAATCCGACAATTACAAATAATCCATTAATAACTGGTGATCCAGATTCTAGATATCGAATGGAGATAAAGATCCCTACTACTATTCAAGCAAATGATGAGGTTAATATAGAGATAAGTCCAAATGCTAATATCGTTCATCCGACAACACAAGGAGATTATTTCTTGGAGATATGGACCTCAAAGGATACGGTTAAGAACAAATCTGTTGGTTATGAAGTAGCTGAGGCAATTAGTGATACGACTGTCTGGTTAAGTCCAGATATAGCAGGGCAAGCAGGGCAATACTCTATAGCAATTGAAAATGGAGCTAATCAATTAGAGGTAGACGATACGATTACTATTCAATTTCCAACAGGAACCGTATTTAATAATACAAGTATAAATAATTATGTATATATAGATGGTGTTAAGGCAAGTGATATACCATCAGCAAACGTGGTAGTCAATACTAGTAGTTTAACAATGACGATAAATCCACAAAAACAAGTAGCACCAGGCGGTGTTATAAATATTTTATTTACTCAGAATGCGGGGATTCAAAATCCTCTGAAGCAAGATAGTTCATATTTTCTTAATGTAAAAACTACCAATGATATAGCTTATCGCCCGTCAAGTACGTATTCTATCCAAGGCAATCATATTACTAATCTAACAACGCAGCTAACTAATGATGGGATAGGATTAAATGGTGAATATTTAATTCAGTTTACTGTCAGCAATTTTGGAGGTTTAGTAGGTGGTCAGGATACAGTGACAATTATCTTTCCTAATGATACTGATTTGCCAAGCAGTTTAACTTATTCTGCAATAACAGTAAATGATAAGCCGTTAACTCAAAATGTCACAATATCGGAGCTTCATCGTATTTTACAGCTAACGATTCCAAACGATTTAACAATATCAAGGAATGGGAGTGTTACAATAAAGTTTCCACAATCAGTGGCAATTAAAAACCCAAGCACTGTGGGTAGCTATACCTTAGATGTGTATACTTCAAGGGATCCAGTGGCTATAGAATCAAGTATACCGTATATTGTTGGAAAGCAAATAACAACTTCGACAATAGCAGTAAGTCCGAATACTTATAATACTTCAGCACAATATGCAATAGGGTTTTATACAAGTGATCAAGGTGCGCTATCTTCAGCGCAGAATGATTATATTGAGATTGTTTTTCCAAATGGGACAGTCTTACCATCATATATTAGTGCTTCAAATATTAAAATAAATGGGATTAATGCTACGAGTGTAAGTGTATTATCCATGAAACTTAAGATAGATATACCAAGTGGGATGAGTATAAGTAATAGTGGCTATGTTGGAATTGTTGTAGATTCCTTAGCTGGTATTAAAAACCCTGTTGGGGGAACTTATCAGTTAAAAGTATCTACGTCAAAGGATAAGTCATTAGTTCCAAGTCAAAGTTATGCGACTGTTGGAACAAGTTCAACTAGTGAAACCACTACAAGTAGTTCATCAGATAATACGGCATCAGTAGAAATAAGTTCTCAATTAACAAGTGATATTCCAAATTATGAAATTACCTATAAAACAAGTAGTTCAGGCGCACTAGAAGGTGGAATAGACGAGATCTCAATTTTATTTGATTCGCGGATAGAAATCCCAGGCTATATTAGTAAAGAAACAATCAAAGTTAATGGTGTTCAAGTTAATAGTGGATGGGTACGAAGGGATGGTCAATCAATTATCTTCCATCTACCAACAACAGTTGACATTTCAAACAATCAGACAATAACAATAACAATTGATGAGCAGGCAGAGATATCAAATCCTGCATTATCAGGCACGTATGCTTTATACGTTACAACTTCTAAGGATACAACCCCTGCAGGTGCAAGCTATACTGTAGGAGGAAGCAGCGGAAATGAATTTATAGTAACTCCGCAGTATAATTCCGATAATTCAATTTCTAAATACACCATGATTTATACAACGGGCACAAGTGGAAGCCTAAAAGGTGGTTATGATTATGTTACTATTATGATTCCAATCACAAACACAGCTGAATTGATAGATAATATAAGTATTACTGCTAATGGATATAATGTACCAAGCAGTCAGCTAGAAGTATCGGGTAAGAATCTATCATTCTTGTTGCCCTATAATGTAAACATTGCTAATAGTGGACAATTACTTATAATTGTTGAAGATCCAAAACACATGACATTACCTAATACGACAGGGGATGTGGTATTTTATCTTTCGACCTCTAAGGAAACGTCATTGACTCCATCAAATAGTATAAGTATTTTACAAAATGATTTATCTGATACTAACCAAGAGTCTGAGGAGGAAGAAGACGAAACTGATGAATCTAATCAAATGGGTGATATAAACATAAAGCTCTATATTGGCTCTAAAACGGCATATGTAAATGGAAGTACAGATATGTTGCTTGCATCACCAGCAATAGAAAATAATACAACACTTGTACCTTTAAGGTTCATAACTGAGTCTTTGGGAGGATATGCAGAGTATAGGGCAGCAGAGAGAAGAATAGTTATTATATATGAAGGAGATTATTTAATATTTACACTGGATAGTAAAACTGTATATACCAAAGATGATGAATTAGAATTACTTGTTGCTCCGAAAATTGTTAACAGTACAACACTCGTGCCTTTAAGGTTTATTGCTGAATGGATGAATATTGAAACAATATGGAATGGAAATGAAAAATCAATTACATTAAAAAATTAAATAAGGATAAGTATAATAAAATTGCCTCATTTTCTAAAAAGAGGCAGTTTTTTTATTGAAACTTTCTCATTCTAAATCAGTCTATTTTAGTGCAGGGGAAATAGAAATGGATTAGCGGGAGAGTAGAAGCAATGAGAAAAACTTTTAAAGTTTCTTTTTTTATATTTATTGTAGCAATATTTATATCAAATACATCATTAAGTGAAATTTCTATAGTAGAAGCAAGTTCAAGTGAAGCAGTAACAAATATACAATTGAAATCCTCCGAATGGATAACGTCAGGGACAAGATTGGATAATTGGGAATGTTTAACTACTACTGGTAAAGTAAAAATAAATACAATTAAAGTAGATTTACAAAACCCTTACATAGATGTAGAAACAATCTATGGAGCTGATGGTCAGACAGGTGACAAACAAAGAATTGTTGATATGGCTAAAGAAGCAGGTGCTGTTGCAGCTATTAATGGAGATTATTTTACATTAACTGCAGAAGGAGCATCTTTTGGTGTTACAATTAAAGATGGGGAAGTAATAAATTCTCCAGGTTATATTAATGCAAAAAATGCATTCATGCTTGATCAGAATAATATACCATCAATTGATCGATTAGATTTTGAAGCGGTTGTAACAGCTCAAGATGGAACTAAATTTCAAATATTTGGTCTAAACAAAACACAATATCAGGTTGGGTATAAATATCCTGGAGGCAATAGTCATATAAATAGATTGCACATGTATGATGGTAAGTGGAATATGGAGAATTGGATAGGTGATTCCTTAGGAAGCTATACAATTGCACTAGTTGAAAATGGTATCGTTACTAAAATTTTAGATAATGCTAAAATAGACACAATACCAAGTGGCGGATATTTATTATTAGGTAATGGAGAAGCAGCAGATTATATTAAAACACATATTCACCTATATGACAGAATTAATGTTGATTTTACATATAACACTGATAGTACAATAGACACTGCAATAGATGGATCAACACTTTTAGTAGAGAACGGACAAAAAGCAGTGATTACTTATGAGATTAAAGGTAATCATGCTAGAACGGCTATTGGATACACACAAGATAATAAGTATATGTACTTAGTATCCGTAGAAAAAAGCAAAAATAGTGTAGGAATGACTTTAGATGAGCTATCAAGTTTTCTAGTATCATTAAATATATGGAAAGCAGTTAATTTAGATGGTGGTGGTTCTACGACATTAGTATCTCGTCCATTAGGCGAGAATGATTTAATTGATATAACTATACCCCAATATGGTTTAGAACGTGAGGTTCCGAATGGCTTAGCTATTTTTAGTACGGCACCAAAAGGTAAGTTAATCTCTATGGATATAATTTTACCCAAAGGGGTTTTATTAAACGAGACAGTAGAGATTGACAAAATAAAGGCTTATGATCAATATTATAATCCAGTTCAGATAGATGACATAGATATTGCTTGGAGTTATCCAACAGGAATTGTATATAAAGAGAATAAGCTTACTTTTGAGAATTTTGGGATTTATAATCTTAAAGCTACTTCAGGTACTCTTACTAAGAATTATCAAGTTAAGGTTTACGATAGAAAAGATGTTGAGAGAATCGAAATAGAACGAAAGGGAATTATCAAAATTCATGAAGGTAAAGCTTATACACCCGCTGTAAAAGTGTATTTTTCAGATGGTTCGACTAGAGTAGTAGATAATTCATTATTGGATTGGCAACTGATAGGGATAAATGGAACTATATCTGCTGATGGTACTATTACGACTAATAAATCCTCGACGGGTATGCTTATTGCAAGTTATCAAGGTTTTAGTACTTCAGTGCCAGTAATAGTAGGTGCTTTTGACGAAAGTAGATTAATGGATTCCTTTGATAATAGAGGGGATTATCTATTAACAGGTGCAACTGGAAAAGAAACAAGTACATTTTCAATAATAAATGACGTAGATAGAACAGTTGGAGTCTTTAATTATAATTTTGGAGCTTCAGATGACGTTCGAATTGCATATTTAAATTATGGTACACTCGGGAAATATGTTATAGGTGAACCAGCACTATTAACATTAGATGTTAAAGGAGATAATAGTGGACATTGGTTAAGAACATCTATTAGAGATGCTAATGGTAAAATATATTATGTTGATTTAGCAAAGAAGATAGATTGGATGGGCTGGAAATCAGTCTCTGCACAGTTACCAAGTGATATGGCTTATCCAATTAACATAGAAAGTATTTATGTTGTTCATCTTGAGAGTGAGAAAGATCAAACAGCGCTTTCTGGCCAATTAACATTTGCAGATATGAAGGTATATGATTGGGATCAGTTAATAAAAGATGAAAATTCATCTATAATATTCACAGTTAATAAAAAAGAAGTAATAGTAGACTCAAAAATGGTCGTACTTGATCAAGCTCCTATTATTATTAATGGGAGGACGTATATACCAATTAGACATGCTGCGGAATTACTTGGTGGAGAAGTTTTATGGGTAAGAGAAGAAAGAAAAGTACAGATAATAAAGGACAATAAAATCTTTAATTTGTGGATTGATGAACCATACATTAATGAGAATGGTTCAAAAAAAGAATTAGATGCTAAGCCGTTTATTACAAATGGGCGAACAATGATTCCTCTCCGTGCTTTAAGTGAAAGCTTTGGGATGTATGTCTTTTATGATAGTAAGACAAAAACTATTTCAATAAACTAGAAGTCGATAAGTAGCTTAAGTAAAATAATCCTATCTCAATAAAATATCAATATTTGTTTTTAAATGAAGGAAATTATAGTTTTTTGTAGAATATCTTTTCAGTACAAAATTATCTATAATTGACTTTATGGGGGATAGAATATTGATGTGTAAATATAACGTAAAATCTATAATTGCAGTATTTGTTGTCTTAATTTTTTTAATATATGTACCTTTATCAGTAGAAGCACAATCTACAACTTATTATGAGGATGAAGTAGCAGTTCTGATGTATCATCATATTGATCCATCATTTAAAAGTAGTGCAACGATTGACCCAGAATTGTTTGAAGCTCAACTAATGTATTTAATAGATGCTGGCTATAATTTTATTTCAATGAGTCAGTTAGAGTCTTTTATATATGAGGATGGAGATATACCAGAGAACAGTATTTTAATTACTTTTGATGATGGATATAGAAGTTATTATGAATACGCTTATCCTATTCTAAAAAAATACAACATTCCATCTACAAACTTCTTAATAGGTGAGTGGATAGATAAGGAAAATGGACTATCTCGTTTAACAAGTGATGATATGATAGAATTATCAAAAGATAGTTTAGTAGATTTACAAAGTCATACTTTTGGCTTGCATAAAAAAACAGAAGAACTAGAACCGTATCTAGTGGCAAGTTTATTTAATGAGGATGGATATGAAACAAGAGATGATTATATTAATCGGATTAAGTCTGATTTGACAAAAAATAAAAATATTATTGAACAAATTACAACCAAGGAAGTATATTCTTTTGCTTATCCATATGGAGCATTCAATTCTGATAGTATTAGTTTACTTAAAGAAACTGAACATAGATTAGCTTTTACAATATATAATGCAATGGCTAATAAATACATTAATCCATTCTTATTACCAAGAATTAATGCCGGTAATCCGGAGATAACAGCAGAACAATTGCATGAAAACATCTTGGCACTAAACCCAGAGATTAAATCTGCCTTTAACGAGAATATTATTTCTGGACCTGATATTTATTTTAAAAATAAATTAATTGAATTTCCAGAAGAACAACCATTTATTAAAGATAATTTGACTTTTGTGCCTGTACGGGCTATATCTGAAGAGTTTGGAGCAAGAGTATATTGGGATAGTGATTTACAAAAAGTTGTTATTTGTAGTGCCAAAAATGAACTAATTGAATTGGAAGAAAAAAATAGAAATATCAAGATTGGAGAGAAAGATATTTTATTGGAAGCTGAACCGATTTTATATAATGGAAATCTTATGGTTCCAATCAGATTTATTAATAGTGTTTTTGAAGCATATATAGAATGGGATGGATTAAACAAGAGGATTAATATCTACTAATAGGCGGTGAAATAATGAATAAAAAGTTAAAATTGGGATTAGTTATTATAGTTATTTTAATTGTAGGTTCAGTAACAGTTCTAGCAGCTGGAAGCAATCCTGGCTCAATAGACGATCCAATTGTTACAAAAAGCTATGTTGACGAACAAATAAGTAAAATAGCTCAATCAGGAGGAGTAACTACAGGTGGAACTGCACAACTAGTTGTGGAAGCATTGAATGCTGGAGATATATTAATAGCCAATGCGGGTACAGAAATAATTCTTAGAGGCGGAGCTGCAGTTGCTTATGGTGATGGCTTAAACGGAATACCAGATGTAACTGGAGGGAGCGACCTATCGATAGGTAGTAAAATTCCAACAAATCATCAATTAATAATTCCAAGAGATGATGGAAGAGGAATTAAAATTACAAAAGGGCCAGCATATGTAATGATTAGAGGAAGTTATAGTATTACTTCCAATTAATAAATTAGACTGTATAAAATGGTCAATTTCTACGTTACGCTTAAATCTACGGTACTCACTTACGTTAAGTAAGCTCCGTTCCTCCGATTATAAGCGTGCCTTGAACTAGCCCATTTTCTACAGTCTAATAAGTAAGAGGAAGGTCAATTTCTACGTTACGCTTAAATCTACGGTACTCACTTACGTTAAGTAAGCTCCGTTCCTCCGATTATAAGCGTGCCTTGAACTAGCCCATTTTCTACAGTCTAATAAGTAAGAGGAAGGTCAATTTCTACGTTACAGCTTAAATCTCCAGTAACTAGACCATTTTACTCAGAGATGAAAAATAATCCACTTATTTAATGTAGAATAAATAAGTGGATTATTTTTCATTATTGTATGTATTACACCTTGAATTTTAAGTATAAATGCGTTTTTCTAATGCATCTACTCTCCTGAGTAAATCTTCTACGGTATATTTATCTCCTTGAGATGAGTGAAAGTTTTGTCTGTTTGACGAACTTTTGTATTGTTGTAGCTCTTTTTTAATTACTTTATTCTCCTCAATTAATCGAGCATAATCTTGGATTACCTTGTCTAAGAATTCATTTACTTCATCCATATCATAACCACGAACAGAGCGTTTAAATTCTTTTTCAAATATTTCTTCAGGTGATAGCATTTTTACAAACCCCTTTCTATAGTATTATTAACTATAGAATAACATAAGATATATACTTTTTAAATAATCATAAAGATAATCTGAATTTTTATATGGAGTTTAGCTTGCTATAAAGCCGAACTTTATTCAAATGGAGTTTCAAATCCATTTGAATTCTAGCACTCAAGAGTACACTCGAGAGCACAAGTCATGCTAATGTGCTAAAGCACTTAGTCATGCTATGCAAGTGACGCTATGACACTAAAGTGTCAAGTCATCCTATGTGAGACTTATCTCATTCTCCCCCACTTAACATAGCGAGACTAGGGTACTTTGTTCCCTTAGTGAGACTTGTACACTTTGTGTACATAGCACGACTTAATGCTTTTGCATTACAGCGTGACTTGCACACTTTGTGTGTAAGTGGGGATCTTATCATATCTGGATAAAATTTTTTGTAAATGTAAAATTAATGGGAAATGGTGTTTATTAACTAACGTACCACTAACTTATTAGGATAAAAGATTAAATATAACAAAAAATAAGATTACCTCATAAAAAGGGGGTGATTAAAGTGGCAAAACGACAATTAGTTCCAGAAGCTCATAAAGCATTAGATAATATGAAGTATGAAATAGCAGCTGAATTAAGCATACCTGTATATCAAGGTAGCGAAGATTATTGGGGAGATATCTCTTCAAGAGATTGTGGAGCCGTGGGAGGCTCCATGACAAAAAATTTGATAAAAAATGCTGAAAATTTAATAAATGGTTTTTAATACTGGTTAAGGGTATGAGGGTTATAAAATCCGATTACCCTTATTAAATAATATGATATGAAAGAATTAAATAAATTATACATGCTCAGGTTAATTTTTACTCATTGACACTATTTTCTTAATATTTTATTATTATATAATAGATACTCTTATTAAGAGTTGGATGAGGGACAGGCCCGATGAATCCCGGCAACCACCATTAAAGGAAAGGTGCTAACCTGTAGAATGGATCCTCATTCTAAAATAAGAGGTAAAAGCTATAAACGAAGCCTTTTCCTCTATGGGAAGGCTTTATTTAATATTTTGGGAAGGGTATCTAACGAAAATACACGAGGAGGATTTAATATGTTACAGAAAAAGGGGCACCATTTATTTACTTCAGAATCAGTAACAGAGGGTCACCCTGACAAAATGTGTGATCAAATATCTGATGCTATTCTTGATGCGATAATAGATAAAGATCCAAATGCGAGGGTTGCGGCTGAAACCTCAGTTAATACTGGATTGGTTCTTGTAGCAGGGGAAATTACAACTAATTGTTATGTTGATATACCAAAAATTGTTCGTAATACAGTTAAAGAAATTGGTTATACTAGAGCAAAATACGGTTTTGATGCAGAAACATGCGCAGTTTTAACTTCTATAGATGAGCAGTCATCAGATATAGCGATGGGTGTAAATCAGGCTTTAGAGGCTAAAGAAGGACATATGACAGATAAAGAATTAGATGCAATAGGTGCAGGTGATCAGGGGTTAATGTTTGGCTATGCGTGTAATGAAACACCTGAATTAATGCCCTTACCTATTTCTTTAGCTCATAAATTGGCACTTCGCTTAAGTGAGGTGCGAAAGAACAATTTATTAAATTACCTTAGACCAGATGGAAAGACACAAGTAACGGTAGAATATGTAGGAGATAAACCTATTCGTGTTGATACAATTGTCATTTCAACACAACATCATCCTGACATATTAATAAAGCAAATAAAAGAAGATTTAATTAAGTATGTTATAGAACCGATTGTACCAAAGGAACTTATTGATGATGAAACAAAATATTTAATAAATCCTACGGGAAGGTTTGTTATTGGTGGACCTCAAGGCGATGCAGGACTGACTGGAAGAAAAATTATTGTTGATACTTATGGTGGCTATGCACGTCATGGCGGTGGAGCTTTCTCAGGTAAAGATCCAACAAAAGTTGATCGTTCTGCTGCTTATGCTGCACGATATGTAGCTAAAAACATAGTTGCTGCTGGATTGGCAGATAAATGTGAAGTTCAATTAGCTTATGCTATAGGAGTAGCTAAACCAGTTTCTATAAGCGTAGATACATTAAAAACAGGTAGAATAGATGAAGATACTTTAGTTGAATTAATAAGAGAAAATTTTGATTTACGCCCTGCTGGGATTATAAAGGAATTAGACTTGCGAAGACCTATTTATCAGCAAGTAGCTGCTTATGGCCATTTTGGACGGAACGATTTGGATTTGCCATGGGAACGCGTTGATAAAGCAGAGATTCTTAAACAAAGCTTAACAAGAGAAATTGAAATAGGATAATAAATTAAACTGCTTAGAACATCTAAGCAGTTTTTTATTGTTAATTCGACATAATTAGAAGGACTATTGTACAAGATTGTGACAGTATTTTTGCTGTAATACATCTATAATACACTTATAGAATAATAAAATTGGAGGAAAGCCTATGATTGTATTAAATAAACAAATCAATAAGAAAATGCCTAAAAAAGTTATAAGTATTAGATTAGAAACAGAATTAATAAATAGCTTAGATCAACTAGCTAAAGAAAGTAAAACTACTAGAAGCCATGTTATAACAGAAATCTTAGAGAAAGTACTTCCGAAGATTAGAGTAATATAGCCTAATTGTAATTAATTTTAAAAAGTCTTCTTTTTTAGAAGGCTTTTTTTATATTTTAGAAAAAATAGTTCTTAAGACCTATTACAAATAGCAACTTTGGTAATGTTTAACTACGGGTTATTGGTACACAGTATGATAAGATAATAGTAGAAAAAAATACTTTTAAAGGTGTGGATTAGATGGAGGTAAACGTATCTTCATTAGAAAAAGTACTAACTAATACAATTATTGCAATTGAAAAAAGTAAGGAACAGATTTTTGAGATTTCCGAAAATGCGAGACTTGAATTAGGAAAAATAACAGAACAACTCACTAAAGTTAATAAAGAAATAAACCTGGTTATTAATCAGGTTGACAATTTAGATATGGAATATAAAAAATCAAGGGTTCGTTTGGCTACAGTTAGCAAGAATTTTAAGTTATATTCTGAAGAAAATATACAAAAAGCATATGAAGAGACCAATAAATATCAAGTTGATTTATTGTTAGCTAGAGAAAAGGAATCTAATTTACAGGTTCTGAGGAATGACCTCCAGCTAAGAATTAAAAATATTGAGTTTACTATAGAAAGAGCAGATATATTAATTACCCAAGTAAGTGTGATTCATGATTACTTAAAAAATGATGTGAATAAAATAACAGAAATTATGGAGTCTTCTCAGTTACATCAGATGATTGGAATTAGAATAATACAAGCTCAAGAGGAAGAGAAGAAGAGAATTGCAAGAGAGATTCATGATGGTCCAGCTCAATCAATGGCTAATGTGGTATTAAGAACAGAAATAACTGAAAGATTGATTGATAACCAACAAGTAGATTTAGCAAAACAAGAGTTAAAAGATTTAAAAAAAATTGTTAGGCAGAATTTAGCAGACGTACGACAAATTATTTTTAATCTTAGACCAATGGTATTAGATGATTTAGGTTTATTTCCAACATTAAGAAAATACATACCAGAAGTAGCAAAAAGAGAAAATTTAAATATTCAATTAAATATCTCGGGCAAAGAGAGTAGATTATCATCTCCTGTAGAAGTTGCAATATTTCGGTTAATTCAAGAATTGATTAACAATGTTATTAAACATGCTGAAGCTACAATTGCAAGTGTAAATATTGAGGTGAGTGACAAATATATAAAAGTGAATGTTGAAGATAATGGCAAGGGATTTATTGAAGAGGAGGTAATGAATAATAGTAATCATTTTGGACTTATTGGGTTAAAAGAAAGAGTACAACTTTTTGATGGTAACTATGAGATAAAATCATCAATTGACATGGGAACAATCATATCATTTAAAATACCAGTGATTGAAAGAGAGGTAAAAATCAGTGAACAATAAAAAATTAAGAATTATCTTAGCAGATGATCATCAACTATTTCGAGAAGGTTTAAAAAGAATAATAAATTTAGAAAGTGATATGGAAGTAGTTGCTGAATTTTCTGATGGTGAAGGCATACTTGAGAATTATGACAAAATAAATCCCGACGTAATATTGATGGACATTAACATGCCAAATATGAATGGAGTAGATGCAACTAAAAAAATAAAAGAATTATATCCTGAAGCAAAAATAATGATTTTGTCTATTCATGATGATGAGGCATATGTATTTGAAACATTGAGAGTAGGAGCATCAGGATATTTACTTAAGGATATGGATGCAGAAACACTGATTGATGCGATTAGAACAGTAGCTACTGGGAGTGCTTTTATTCATCCAAATGTGACTGGCAAGGTGGTTGATGAGTATCGTAGATTAAGCCAAATTATTCAGAGAGATAAAGATGGTTATTATGGCAATCCATTTTATGTGGAAAGGATTATTGATTGGAGATCTATTTTGACAACAAGAGAGATTGAAGTATTACAGAATATGGCCGAAGGTAATAGTAATCGAATAATTGGAGAGAAATTATATATTAGTGAAAAAACAGTTAAGAATCATGTAAGCAGTATTCTTCAAAAACTAAATGTACAGGATAGAACACAGGCAGTAATAACAGCAATTAAGAATGGTTGGGTGGACTTTAAATAGGCACCCAAATAAGCATGGTGACATATACTCTATTAGGAGGGATCATCATGTTCTTATATATATTTATTGGTATATCAGTATTTATATTATTTATACTTTATATTAAATTGATAATTAAAAAAATTAATAATAATAACAAAAAAACAAATCATTATTTCATTATTGTGAAAAATGGACAAGTAAAATTGGAATGGATTATCCGTTCTATAAACATAAACAATTACCTTAGAGGTAATTCAAAAAAGATAACTGTTTTTGACCTCGGCTCAAATGATGATTCTTTAGCAATCTTAGAACGATTAGTATATCCTAAAAGACATATTGATTACTTGTACACAAATCAATCTCAACTTGAATTAAAAATTGAAGAAAGTAAAAAAAATAATGAAATTCCAATCATTCTCTATGTTAATAGTACTTCCACGAGCTCTAAATAATATTTATCCAGATACGATAAGACCCCCGCTTCCATAAAGTGTACAATACTCGCTAAAGAAAAAAATTTCGGCTTTATCCAGATATGATAAGACTCCCAACAAAGTGCACAATTCTCGTGTTAGAAATAAAAGCTGTGAAAAAAGGGATTTTTTCTTAAAAGAAGAATTAATATATAATTAATAAAAGGTATAAAACTATTGTGTTTTTACCTACTATAAAAAAAGATTGAAGTTTATAGTATATTTTTTTTGAAATAATTTAGTAGATGAATTATAATTAAGTCAAAATACCTATATTATACCAATGTATAGAAGAGTGATGATGATGAGCAAATTACAAAAGCAAATTACCTTTAGTGTATATTTATTAATTACCGTTGCAATGTTAATATATGTTAGCATAGAATATTGGATTCCTTTGAATCCACATGATTATACTAATCTATTAATCTATTTAATATTTTTAGTAATTATTAATAGCTTTCCAGTTAAGGTTGGTAATACTTACATAACGTTTATCCTAGCAATATCAATTATCATCTTTCTTCAATATGGAATAGTAGTTGAGACTTGGTTAGTACAAGTAGCTCTATTGATTAGTTTATTAATTTCAGATTCTAAACGATCAATAAAACATCTTGTTTTAACATTACTCATGTTTATATGGATATCAATAATTTCAGCTTCTGTATTTTTCTTGGCAGGAGGGACTTTGGGATTTAATATTTCTGAACTTAAATATCAATTGATTCCCATTTTTCTTTATGCAATTACATATTTTTTTGTTAATAATATTATTATGTTTATATTTCAAAGGCTTACCATGGATAAGGATATAAAGTTCTTCTCTGAGGATATTATCTGGGATGCAGTTTCCCTATTATTTACTCTTCCATTTGGCGTATTAATGTATATTGCAAAACAAACATTCGGGAATTTTCCAATGTTAATTATAGCTTCTCAATTTATTCTTTTTACGTTTCTTTTCAGGTTTTATAATCAACTTCATCAATCACATCAACAAATTAAAACACTTAATCAATTAATAACTACGTATACATCTGAATTAGACCTTGGGAAAACCATTTCTGCATTACAGCAAGCATTGAGAGAAGTGTTATCTTTTGATTATAGCAATATTTATATCATGAAAGGTAATAAAATGAATTTGATATCATCTGAGGATAATAGTGGAAATATGCTGGTTAATCCTTTAAAAGAAAACGAATGCTTCTTTGATAAAAAAATGATGGACAAGGTAATATTAACGAAAAAAACTTTTTTAATTAATGACGATGCAGAGATATTTTCTTATGAAAATAGAGTAAATTGCGCTAAAGGATGTAAATCATTTTTATCTGTACCTATGATTTGGCGTGATACGATTATTGGTATTTTAAACTTTGCTAGTTTAAGTGAAAGTAATTTTTCACAAAATGATACAAAAATTGTTAATATCTTAGCAAGTCAAGCAGGATTAGCAATAAAGAATGCCACTACATTCCAGAGAATAGAAGAAAAGAGCTTAATTGATGAATTGACAGGGTTATATAATTTCCGAGCTTTCTCTAATTATCTAAATGATAGATTGGATGATGCGGAGATTAAGGATCGGAATATTAGTCTTCTTATGATTGATATAGATTATTTTAAAAAGGTTAATGATAATTATGGACATCAGACTGGTAATGAAGTATTGAAAGAGATTGCTAATCTACTTAAAGAATTAACTAGGAAAGAAGATATTGTTTCTAGATACGGTGGAGAAGAATTTACGGTAATTATTCCTGATGCAAATCATATACGGGCGATTGAAATTGCAGAAAGAATTCGTTCTACAATAGAAAATCACATAATTGAGATAAGAGAATCGATAAATGAAAATAAACAGGTCTCTATAAAAATAACTGTAAGTATAGGGTTATCAACTTATCCCGATCCAGCTACTTCGGCAAATGACCTTATTAGATTTTCAGACAGAGCTTTATATGTAGGTTCTAAAATGAAAGGAAGAAATAAAGTATCGGTTTACAAAGAAGGTAAAATAGAGGATATTAAATAGTATTTATCCAGATATGATAAGACCCCCACTTACACACAAAGTTTACATAGCGAAGATAAACATAGGAGTGGTTTGGTACAAAAAATAAAAATAAAGTTTTTCTTGATTTTGACAGTTATTTCTGAGTATAATAGTAGAAATAGGAAAATATTAGTTCTAAAGAATGAAAGGGCAAACTACCTGTGAGGGTAGGACGCAAAGCTATGGGTCTTTCTAAAGATTGCCAAGCTGCCAATAATAGACTTTGCTTGCCTTTACCGTTCTTAATTTGAACGGTTTTTTTATTAGAAAAGTGAAGGTGAACAATATGTTTATTAGTAACAAGATTAAAGCTATGTATAATTGGGTAATTAGTATTTTATTTCTGTTCTCATGTATTATAGAAATGATAATAGAACCAGAGCAATTCTTACTTTTTAGTAAATATATTATAGCAAGTCTAATACTGATACTATATGGGTTTCATATTTTACGAGCAAAACGAATATTAAAATTTGTTGAAGAGTCCTTAATAATTGTTTCATGGTTTATTCTTTGTTCATTATTAATCTATCAGACTAATGGTATATACAGTCATTATTTTCCAAGCTTTTATTTTATAGTGCTTATTTATGCTTCCTTCATAAAACAGAAAAGTTATTACATTATTTTTAATGTTCTTGGCATAATAACATTGTTATCCTGGGCATTATTTTCAAATCAAAATTTAATTTGGTCAAATATTCAAGGATACATCTTAAATATTCTAATTTATTTAGCATTTCTTCTAGTAATAAAAAGTTATAGCTCAATCTGTTTACTATGTGATAGAGATAATGAATCATACCTCAATAGAAATCTAATCAGCTAATATAGTTATTAAAGAATTAGGAGGATATTGATGCAATCTCAAATTAGTAAGGTTAAAAAAATAAATAATATGTTAATACTCTTATATTTTGTTTCTACTATATTAGCATTGTTTCAAGTTAACATTACAGGAAAAATAATATTAGGTATAGTTATTAGTATATCTACGCTCTTTTTGCTATTTATAAATATGAAAGATTTAAGATATAAAAACACTTATATAGTACCTTTATATTACTATATTTTTGTATTAATTATTATTATAACAATACATTTTAGTGGTTCTTACAACAGCGTATTATATCCAGCCCTGTTTCTTATTCCTTTTTTACATTCTGTAATTAATTTCTCGCGGAAAGAATGTACCGCTATAATTTTTTTTATTCTTGCTGTAATGTGGTTAATGTTAATGGAAGATATTTATTTAAATAAAATATATCAAGTAGGATTTGTTTCTGTATATATTGCCTTTGCTCAAATAATAATTGAGTTTCTTAAAAAAGAATATAAAAATTATAAAAAGGAATTGTTGTTTACATTAAAAGACTGTATTGAAGAGAATAAAGAGTAATGCTATGAAATTCCAAGTTTATTCAATAGAGAAAAACGGTAATTTAATATGGATTATTTCTAGTGATATTAATGTTGATTTAGCCTATTGGTATCATAAAAAGATTAATAATATCTCTGTTATAGAAGATCAATTCTCAATTGGGCATGCTAAGGAATTAGTAGATTTTTTTCAAGAACAAACTTCAAGTATTAGTCCTTATCTATTTGAAAATAAGCTTGCAGTTAAAGAAATACCTACCAAGCAAGGATTTAACGCACTTTTATCAAATTATCAGCTATGGAAAGGGTGGAGCTTTTCTTTACTTGATGGGAGATTACTTCTATTAGAAGAATTAATAAAATTGACACTAAAAGTATCTATACCAGATAATCTTAATATAAAATTGCATACATTAATCCAAATAGGGTATTTACTAGAAAATATTAAAATTGAATCAAGCGTAACGTATCCTTATAGTTTTAAAAAAGGGAAAATGTTTAAAGAGAATATTTGTAATCGCTGCGGTTCAAATACGAATATTATTATTCAATCTTGTTCTTTATGTGAAGACTACTGTGCAACCTGTGAGAATTGCATAGTTCAAGGAAGAAGTAAATCCTGTATTCCATTATTTTATTTTCATCTAAACACACCAAGAACCTCTCCACTTAAAACCATTTCATTGAAATCGAATAAATCTATAAAATATTCCCCATCTCAATTACGCATAGCAAATAAATTAGTTAAGTTCATTAAAAATAAGCAAAGTAGAGAATTTCTAGTTTGGGCGGTTACAGGTGCAGGCAAAACAGAAATGACATTTCCTGCTATAAGATTGGCTTTAGAACAAGGGAATAAGGTATTATTTACTGCACCACGAAAGGATGTTATTAAAGATTTAACTATTAGATTTAAAGAAGCATTTCCAGAGGTCTCAGTGATAAGTCTCTATAACGAAAGTAAGGAAAAGTGGATGGAAGGTGATCTTTATTTAGCAACTGTTCACCAGACAATAAGATTTTCTAACTATTTTGATTTAGTTATTATTGATGAATTAGATGCTTATCCATTTCAAAATGATAAAAATCTTCAATACTTAGTAAAGAGATCATTGAAAACTGAGGCAAAAACAATATTTATGACTGCAACACCACCTAAGGAATGGTTAAAAAGTTTGAAACATCAAACAATTGATTTTGTCGTTTTACCTCTTAGATATCATGGGGAACCCTTACCAGTACCTTTGATAAAATTCATACCTAAAAGTGAAGAATTGTTAAAAAAGAAAACTCCGTTCTCATTACTTTTTAAATTTATCAATGAAGTAAAAAATAAGGATGGAAATGCATTAATTTTCGTACCAAGGGTAAAAGATGTGGCTATTTGGACAGATAAATTAAAAGTATGGTTTGAGGGCGAAAAAATAGATGGAATTCATGCTAATGATCAAAAAAGAAATGAAAAACTACGTATGTTTAAAACAAGAAAAATCCGATATTTAGTAACTACAACAATTCTTGAAAGAGGAGTTACCTTTTCAAATTTACATGTATTAATAATTAATACCGAAGCAAATGTATTTGATGAAGCAACATTGATTCAAATTGCTGGTAGGGTAGGTAGATCGGTAGATTATTCAAATGGATTAGTTTGGTTTTTAACTGAATATATGACAAAGGATATTGCCGGTTCTTTAAAGCAAATCAACAAAATGAATAAACATGCAAAAAAGAATAAAAATATTAATGAAGAAAATACATGGTAGTTTTGACTTATTTAGCGGGAAATCTATTGAAATAATAGTAAATATAAATTATTATTAAAAATAATTGAGTTGATTAAAATGTTAAAAGAAAATATAAAAAAGTTACTCTTTCCGAGTTTAAGATGTTCATTTTGTACGAAAAGGATTACTAATCCTAGTTCTGCTAAGTCGGAGGAGTATGTATTAAATCGTATATTTAGATTACCAGATATATGTGCAACATGTAAAAAAGAATTAGAGGTTCCAACTTCACCTTTTTGTTTATATTGTCATAAACCTTTAGAAGAAAAGCACTTTAATATTAATAATTCTATATGTGAAGATTGTAAAAATACTAATAATAGGAATTTAATTTATAATCGTAGTTCTCTTTTATATAATGGTTACTTAAAGAAGTATATTGCTGTATAT
>CAZIGM010000023.1:0-29046 GCA_964538675.1 uncultured Bacillaceae bacterium
AAGAGTACAAGTCACGCTATAATGCTAAAGCATTTAGTCGTGCTATGCACACAAGAAGTAACCCATAGTTGCTAATTCAAGAGTACAAGTCACGCTATAATGCTAAAGCATTTAGTCATGCTATGCACACAAGAAGTAACCCATAGTTGCTAATTCAAGAGTACAAGTCACGCTATAATGCTAAAGCATTTAGTCGTGCTATGTGAGACTTATCCTTAGTGAGACTTGTGCACTTTGTGTAGAAGTGGGAGTCTTATCATATCTGGATGAATATTAAACTTTGAATTAATATTTTTTAAAAAAGCTATTGATTTTATTTGAAAAAAGAAGGAAAATAGATGTATGACGTCGTACAAGTAAAAAGTAAGAAATATTATTAACAATCTACCTAATCTTTGTTTTAAACTGAAAGGAAGTACGACTATGTCTTTAAAAACTAATAATAGACCACTATATTTATTAGTAATAAATAAAATTAAAGAAGATATTGAAGATGGGATTATTAAACATGGGACAAGACTTCCATCGGAATTTGAACTTGCTAAAAATTTAGGTGTAAGTAGAGCTACACTAAGAGAAGCATTAAGAATTTTAGAGGAAGAAAATGTTATAACCCGAAAACACGGAATAGGTACTTTTGTAAATGCTAAGCCTGTATTTACTAGTGGAATAGAGGAATTACAGAGTATTACACAGATGATTGAAAAAAACAAACTAGTAGCGGGAACAATATATGTAAATATAGATCATGTATTAATAACTGATTCGGATTTAAAAGAGTTTAAATTTGATAAGGAAGAAAAAATTTTAAGAATAGAGCGCATTAGAACAGGAGATGATGAGCCTTTAGTCTATTGTATTGATAAGATTCCTGAAAGCGTTTTACCAAAGGATTTTAATTTTCAAAAAGATAGTTCATTATTTAAAACTCTAGAAGAACAGACTAATCTTTATATCACTTATGCAGTTACAGAGATATTACCTATTGGTTATCATGAAAAGATATCACCTTTATTACATTCTCCACCTGAATCATCGCTGTTGATATTAAAGCAGATTCATTATGATAAATCGGACAATCCTGTTTTAATATCTGTTAATTACTTTAGAGCTGACAAGTTCAGATTTCAGGTGTTAAGAAGAAGATAAAAACTACTGTATTAAGGAGGTGGATTTTAGTTTAAAACAATTAATCAAAACTATTTTAACTACTATTTTTTAATAAATTAAAGGGGGTTTTTCTATGAAGAAGTTTTTTACTTTAGTGCTTATTTTTGCTTTAGCAATGACGATGGTTTTAGCTGGATGCGGTAACTCCGAAGAGCCAGCTCCTGAAGAACCTGGTACAGAAGAACCAGGAGTTGAACAGCCTACAACTGATGTTAAGGTTGGTATGGTTACTGATGTAGGTGGAGTTAATGACAATTCATTTAACCAAAGTGCATGGGAAGGATTAGAAAAGCTTAGTACAGATACTGGAGCTGAAGTTGACTTTTTACAAAGTACTGGTGATGCAGATTACAATCCTAACTTAAATGAATTTGTTAAAAATGATTGGGATTTGACTTGGGGTATTGGGTTTATGATGGCAGATGCTGTCAAAGATGTTGCAGATTTAAACCCTGAGGCAAACTTGGCAATTATTGATGGAGTTGTTGATGCACCAAATGCTGTATCAGTTTTATTTAAAGAACATGAAGGTTCATATTTAGTTGGTGTTGTTGCTGGACTAATGACTGAAACAAATAAGATTGGTTTTGTTGGTGGAATGGACATTCCTGTAATTGTTAGATTTGAAGAAGGATTTAAAGCAGGTGTTAAAGCGGTTAACCCTGATGCAGAAGTATTAATTAACTATACTGGTGCTTTTGATAAATCAGAATTAGGAAAAGGTGCTGCTTCAACTATTTACGATGAAGGTGCAGATATAATATTCCATGCTGCAGGTTCTACTGGTGACGGAGTATTTAACGAAGCAAAATCTCGTAAAGAAGCTGGCGAAAACGTATGGGTAATTGGTGTTGATAAGGATCAATCAATTACATTCGGTAATGATATAACTCTTACATCAATGATGAAACGTGTTGATGTTGCAGTATATGATGTTTCAAAGAGCTTAGTCGATGATAGTTTTAAAGCTGGAACAATTATGGAACTTGGGTTGGCAGAAAATGGTGTAGGTTTACCTGAGAATAATCCAAATGTACCTGAAGATGTATTACAACAAGTTAATGAATATAAAGACAAAATTATTAATGGTGAAATTGTAGTACCTTCTGAAAGAGCTGAATAAATTTTAATTTCTATAGGCTAGTTATACATAACTAGCCTATAATTTCCTTATATTAATTACTAATCTATCATAAAATTAATTTATTGAAATTATTTTTTATATTTTTATTATAAATTACAAAAGCTATTAAATATCCCAACAAAGGGTGAAGTTAAATGAAAGACGTCAAAAACGTTGTTGAAATGAAAAATATAACAAAAACATTTCCCGGGATAGTGGCTAATGATAAAATTTCTTTTAAAGTTAAAAAAGGAGAAATTCATTCATTATTAGGGGAAAATGGTGCTGGAAAATCTACTTTAATGAATATTTTATTTGGTCTTTATCAACCAGAAGAAGGGCAAATATTTATTAATGAAAAAGAAGTTAAGATTACTGATCCAAATGTGGCTAATGATCTTGGAATAGGTATGGTTCATCAACATTTTATGTTAGTTGAAAATTTCACTGTTACAGAAAATATTATTTTAGGTTTTGAACCGAAAGAGAAATTAAAAATAGATTATAATCTTGCACGTAATCAAGTTATCGAATTATCAAATAAATATGGCTTATTGGTTGACCCTGATGCAAAAATAGAAGATATTTCAGTAGGAATGCAACAAAGGGTTGAAATACTAAAAACATTATACCGTGGGGCTGAGATAATAATTTTCGACGAACCTACGGCGGTGTTAACTCCTCAGGAAATCGAAGAATTAGTGGAAATAATGCGTAATTTAGTAAACGAAGGAAAATCCATAATTCTTATTACTCATAAATTAAAGGAAATAATGGCTATTGCGAGTACAGTAACTATTATTAGAAGAGGAAAGGTTATTGACAGCTTGTCTGTTTCTAGTACAAATCCTGATGAATTAGCAGCTAAAATGGTTGGTCGTGAAGTATCTTTTGCTGTTAAGAAGAAACCTGCTAACCCAAAAGAAACGATACTAAAAGTAAGTAATGTAAAAGCAAAGGATAATCGTGGTCTTCAAGCTTTAAATGATATTTCATTTGAAGTGAGAGCCGGGGAAATAATTGGTATAGCAGGAGTAGATGGAAATGGACAAACTGAATTAATTGAAGTCATAACAGGCTTACGAAGAACCGAAAATGGAAGTATCTATCTAAAAGGTAAAGACATAACTAATTCATCAATTAGGGATATTTCCGAATTTGGGCTCTCGCATATACCAGAAGATAGACACAAAAGAGGTTTAGTATTAGATTTTACAATTGGGGAAAATATGGTGCTAGAAACGTATTTTCATAAAGAATTTAGTGCTTTTAAGAAATTTGGTTTTATAAACTACAATAAAATAAACACTTATGCTCAGAGATTGATAGAGGAATTTGACGTAAGAACTCCAAGTGTAAATACCTTAGCTAGATCATTATCTGGTGGTAATCAACAAAAAGCTGTTGTTGCTAGAGAAGTGGATAAAAATCCGGATTTGTTGATTGCAGCACAACCTACAAGAGGTTTAGATGTTGGTGCTGTGGAATTTATTCACAAACGACTTGTCGAACAACGAGATAAAGGAAAAGCAGTTCTTTTATTATCACTAGAATTAGATGAAATACTTTCAGTATCTGATCGAATAGCTGTTATATACGAAGGAGAAATTGTAGGAATCGTTGATCCAAAAGAAACTACTGAACAAGAGTTAGGTAAAATGATGGCAGGAGCTTTGGTAAAGGAGGTTGTAAAGGGTAATGAATAAATTGATTAAGTTATTTACAAAAGAATCCTTTATAATTTCGTTGATGGCTATAGTTCTTGGTTTAATATTTGGTGCTCTAATAATGCTTATAGGTGGATATAATCCAGTTGTTGCTTATACAGCTTTAATTAATAAAGTATTTGGTAACGTATATAACTTTGGGGAGACGATAAGACAAATAACACCTCTAATATTTACAGGTTTATCAGTAGCATTTGCTTTTAGAACTGGTTTATTTAATATTGGTGCTGAAGGTCAATTCGTAATGGGTTCTTTAGGCGCTGTTATAATAGGTACTCAATTTTCATTACCTTGGTACATTCATGCTCCTTTTGCAATATTGGTTGGTGCATTGTTCGGAGGAATATGGGGCTTAATTGCTGGTTATTTAAAAGCAAAACGTGGAGTACATGAAGTTATTTCAACAATTATGTTGAATTATATTGCACTGTATCTAACTAATTATATAGTATCTAATTTTTTAAGATCTCCAGGACAACAGCGTTCGGATAAAGTATACGATTCTGCATTGATAACTATGCAATGGCTAAGACCATTATTTGATGGTGCTAGAATACATTGGGGAACTGTTATTGGAATTATTGCTGCGTTTGTATTCTTTATTATATTATGGAAAACTAAACAGGGTTATGAATTAAGATCCGTTGGATTTAATCCACATGCAGCAGAATATGCTGGAATTAATGTTAAAAATAATATTATAAAAGCGATGTTAATAAGCGGTGTTTTTGCTGGACTTGGTGGAGCTGTTGAAGTTTTAGGGGTATTTAAATATCAAGCAATTTCGGCCTCTTTACCTGGTTATGGATTTGATGGAATAGCCGTAGCGTTAATTGGTGGTAATACTGCTATAGGAGTTGTTTTGGCAGCAATATTATTTGGTATATTAAAATTTGGTGCTGCCGGAATGAAATATACTGCAGGTGTACCAGTTGAAGTAATTGAGATTGTAATAGCATCTGTTATTTTCTTTGTAGCTGCCAGTGGAATAGTAAAACGCATTATTAAACCATTCAAAAAGACTAAGAAAAAGGAGATGCTGTAAATATGGATATTTTTGCAATAATGAGTGATTTACTTCATAATACCTTTGTCTTTTCTACAGCTTTAATATTTGCAGCATTGGGTGGGTTCTTTTCAGAAAGATCCGGTATTGTAAATATTGCTCTTGAAGGGTTAATGATTATGGGAGCTTTTACTGCTGCAGTCGTAACACATTTTACAGGCTCGCCATGGATTGGTTTTGCCGTAGCGATTATTGTAGGAACATTGTTTTCATTATTACATGCAGTTGCTTCAGTTAATTTTAATGCAGATCAAGTAGTAAGTGGCGTTGCCTTGAATTTTTTAGCTGCAGGCTTATCTGTATATCTTGTAAAAATAATATTTGATGGTGCTGGACAAACGAAGACACTTTCAACTGTGTTTAATAAGTGGGAAATACCTCTCCTTTCTGACATACCTTATATTGGAAAAGGTCTGTTTACTGCTTATCCTACTACTTACTTAGCGATATTATTAGTCTTTGTTGCTTATTTTGTAGTATATAAGACTCCTTTTGGTTTAAGGCTTAGATCTTGTGGTGAACATCCGGAAGCTGCAGATACTATGGGAATTAATGTTTACCAAATGAGATATATTGGTGTAATGTTAAGTGGTGCATTAGCTGCTATGGGTGGAGCCACACTAACATTAACAACAACAAGCAATTTTTCTCATAATACGATTTCAGGACAAGGATTTATTGCTTTAGCAGTTCTGATTTTCGGAAAATGGAACCCGTTTGGAATATTAGGGGCAGCTATATTTTTCGGACTTACTCAGGCTGTAAACCCTGTTTTACAAGTGTATAATATTACAGAATACATACCTGTAGACTTTATTTATATGTTGCCATATATTATGACAATTCTTGTTTTAGCTGGTTTTATTGGAAAGTCCGTTGGACCAAAAGCCGCCGGAAAGTTGTTTATAAAAGACACCCGATAAATACTATAAAACTTTAAACAATTATAAAGAAACTAGCTCTTATTAAGAGCTAGTTTTTATGTTATAAATATTAAAAAATAATGCTAAAAATATATAAAAAGGGAAATATATAAGAGGAGTTAATGTTTATTGAAAAACAATAATTAATTAGAAAGAGGAGTCAACATGAATAATAAAATGTTAAAAATTCTACTTTCAATTATGTTATTAATATCTACAGTTTATATTTCCTATGAAAGTTACATGCAACAAGATATTAGTACTTTTGGGCAAGAAATATTAGTTAAAGGTAAAACAGGTGGAGATGTTTATGAATTACAAGGAAGGTTAAAATATCTTGGTTATTATAAAGGAAGTATTGACGGTATTTTTGGATGGCAAACATATTGGGCAGTAAGGAACTTTCAATATAAATTCGGAATGAAGATTGACGGCGTAGTAGGACCAAAAACAAAACTAATGTTATGGAAAGCTACAAAAGATTGGAAACCAAGTACCTCGACAAGAACTTATTCATCTAGTCAATTTTCAATAAATGAAATAAATTTAATGGCTAATGCAGTATATGGAGAAGCAAGAGGAGAACCTTATATAGGTCAAGTAGCTGTTGCTGCTGTTATATTGAATAGAATAAAAAGTCCTTCATTTCCAAACAGTCCTTCAGGTGTAATATATGAACCTGGGGCTTTTACGGCTGTGTCTGATGGACAAATTTGGCTTACACCTAATGAAACTGCTAAAAAGGCAGTACAAGATGCAGTTTCTGGTTGGGATCCTTCAGACGGTGCTATATATTATTTTAATCCAAATACAGCAACAAATGCCTGGATTTGGTCTAGACCTCAAATAAAGCAAATAGGTAAACACATATTTTGCAAGTAGCACGATGAGAATAGTAATAATGGATAATAAAATATGACAATATGGTGAAATATAAACAAACAATTTGTAATTAATACAAGTAGAAAAAATACATATAAAGAAACTTATATTCCTGACTCGTGAATAAAAATAAAAAAAGAGATGAATTTCAATGAAATTTCATCTTTTTTTTTTATAATTCGTGTAGGATTATTAAATTAATAATCGAATTATTAAAAATGTAACAATATTGTTATACATAATTACCTAATATAATTCAAAGCAATAATAGAAAAAAAATCTTAATACATGAAGAAGTAATTTATAAATTCAAATTATGAAAGAGTTGAAAACATGGTAGCGACAAGTAATCGGAAAAGAAAAATAGCTTTAATTACTGGTGCATCAGGAGAAATTGGTTCAGAAATTTCATTACTATTAGCTAGAAATAAAATAGATTTAATACTTCACTATTACTCAAATTGTGAAAAAGTAGAATATCTTGAACAAAAATGCAAACAATATGGTATCAATATAATAATAAAAAAAGCTGATATGAGTAATATTAACGATATAAATAACCTGTTTGATTTTATTAAAGAAAAGGATATGAATCCAAATATTATTATTAATTCAGTAGGTAAAGCTCATTATGGTCTAATTCATGATGTAAGTTATAATGAATGGCAAGAGCTGATACATGTAAATCTTATGAGTACTTTTTTTTGCACCCAGAAAGTTGTTCCAGAAATGATAAAGCAAAAGTACGGGAGAATTATTAATATTTCATCGATATGGGGAGATCTTGGAGCTTCAAATGAAATTCTCTATTCTATGACGAAGGGAGCTATAAATAGTTTTACTAAATCACTTGCAAAAGAACTTGCTCCATCATGTATAACTGTGAATGCTATTGCACCAGGAGTTGTAATATCAAAAATGATGTCATCGTTTAATAATGATGAATTAGAAGATCTAAAAAAGGAAATTCCAATGCAGCGTTTTGCAAAACCAATAGAAATTGCTCAAACTGTATTACATTTATTACATGATAATTCTGATTATATCACTGGACAAGTTATTAATATTGATGGGGGTTGGGGTTAAGTTAACAATATATATATAGTGTTAAAGTATTTAATCGACCTAATATATCCTATAATTTGTCTTGATATGATAACTATACACTATGTTTATAGTATAAAAGCGGTGAATAAGTTACAAGTAAGTGAATTTATGACAAAATTTCAACAAGATAATTAAAAGTATGGTAATCTAACCTTAGAGAATAATGTACAGTACTTTAATAATATGTACATTATTTTAATATAAACAATAGTTATTACTTAATCAAAGGAAGATTTTCAAGATTATAATAAGCAATGTGAATTAACACATTGACTTTTATAATATGTATTTATCTTTAAGTAGATGAGGAGGAGTATATGGGGATGAAAGAAAAAGAAAAAACTATTTATGAATCTGTCCTTGCTAGGGGAGTTTCACGTCGTGACTTTTTAAAAATGTGTACTGCTTTAACAGCTGCGATGGGTCTTGAATTTTCACAGACTGATAAAGTAGTGAAAGCGATGGAAACAAAAAAGCGTGTACCTGTGGTTTGGTTACAAATGCAAGACTGTACTGGGTGTTCTGAGTCATTCATAAGATCTTATAACCCCAATATTGAAAGTGTTTTACTTGATGTGATTTCGCTTGAATATAGTGAGGTCTTGACTGCAGCAGCAGGACATCAAGCAGAAAAATCCTTACAAGATGTTATTGACAACTACAAGGGTGAATATGTACTTGCTGTTGAGGGAAGTATTCCTGAAAATGCTGACTATCTGACTGTAGGTGGAAAATCTGCTAGAGCTACTTTAGAAGAAGTTGCAAAAGATGCTTTTGCTATAATTTCTTATGGTAGCTGTTCATCTTATGGTGGATTAGCTGGAGCTAGTCCTAATCCTACAGGCGCTAAATCTGTAAGAGATTTTATTAAAGACAAGCCAATTATAAATGTACCTGGTTGTCCTCCAATAGCAGAAGTAATGACAGGTGTTGTTGCACATGTTCTTACTTTTGGAGCGTTACCAGAATTGGATCATCAATTAAGACCAAAAACATTCTATCGTCATAAAATTCACGATAAATGTAATCGTCGTGCATTTTTTGATGCAGGATTGTTTGTTGAATCATTTGATGATGAAGGTGCTAAAAATGGATATTGCTTATATAAAATGGGTTGTAAAGGACCTACTACATTTAGTTCTTGTCCAGAAATGCGTTGGAACGGTGGAGTAAGTTTCCCAATTATGGCAGGATTCCCTTGTATTGGTTGTACTGAAGAAAACTTCTGGGATAACGGACCTTTCTATGAAAAAAGAGCTTCTATTCCAGGAAGTCAAGTTACTGTAAATCCTGAAAAACTTGGGGTTATTGCAGCTGGAGCTACTGTTGCTGGTATTGCTGCTCATGCTGCTATAACAGGAGCAAAATCAAAAAAAGATAATGACGATAAAAGAGGTGAATAATTAATGGAACGTATCGTAGTTGATCCGGTTACGCGAATAGAAGGTCACTTACGTATTGAGGCAGATATCAATAATGGAGTGATTACCGATGCATTAAGTTCAGGTACTGCTGTTAGAGGAATAGAGCTAATAGTTCAAAATAGAGATCCACGTGACATATGGGCTTATGTTCAACGTATATGTGGTGTTTGTACAACTGTTCATGCATTAGCATCTATCCGTGCAGTAGAAGATGCTTTAAAAATTGAAATTCCTAAGAATGCTAATTTAATTCGTAATATTATGGACGGTGCTCAATATGTTCATGATCATATTGTCCATTTTTATCATCTACATGCTTTAGATTGGGTAGATGTAGTTAGTGCATTAAGTGCTGATCCAAAGGCTACTAGTGATATTGCACAATCAATATCTAGTTGGCCAAAGTCTTCTGTAGGTTACTTTACAGATGTACAAAATAAAGTTAAAAGATTGGTTGAAAGTGGTCAGCTTGGAATTTTTGCTAATGGTTATTGGGGACATTCAGCGTATAAGCTTCCACCAGAAGTTAATTTATTAGCGACTGCTCATTATTTGGAAGCATTAGATTTCCAAAGAGAAATAGTTAAGATTCATACTATATTGGGAGGTAAAAATCCTCATCCATTTTACGTTGTTGGTGGTATGGCTACTCCGATAGACATCAACAATGATAATTCTGTTCATATTAAGCATTTGCTTGAAGTTGAACGCATTATTAAGGAATCTAAAGCGTTTGTAGAACAGGTTTATATTCCTGATTTAAAAGCTATTGGTTCTTTCTATACAGATTGTACTTATGGTGGAGGAATAAATAACTATCTTGTAATGGGTTCTTTCCCAACGACAAGCATTAATGATGTTAAGTCCTATAGATTCCCAAGAGGAATTATTATGAACGGCAATCTTAATGAAGTACTTGATGTAGATTTAAATGACACTGAACAAGTTAAAGAATACATTGATCATTCATGGTATACTTATGATGGTAAACCTGATGGTGGTAAGCATCCTTATGATGGTGAAACCACTTTAAATTATACAGGTCCAAAACCACCATTTAAGAATCTAGATATGAATGAAAAGTATAGCTGGTTAAAAGCACCTCGTTGGAATGATCAACCAATGGAAGTTGGTCCATTAGCACGTATGTTAGTTGGATATGCTTCTGGTAAAGAGGAGTTTGTAAATATTGTTAATGCTACTCTTACTGAACTTCAGCTACCAGTAGATATTTTGTTCTCTGCACTTGGAAGAACTGTTGCTCGTGGATTAGAAACTGCTCTAGTTGCAGGTTGGTTAGAAAATGACATGAAAGAATTATTGGCTAACATTAAAAGCGGTGACCAAAAAACATTTGACAAGACTAAGTGGGAACCAAGTTCATGGCCGAAAAATGCTAAGGGTGTTGGATTTATGGAAGCTCCTCGTGGTTCTTTGGCTCATTGGATTGAAATTGAAAATGAAAAAACTAAAAATTATCAATGTGTTGTTCCAACAACATGGAATGCATCACCAAGAGATAATAATGATTTAGTGGCACCTTATGAAGCATCTCTTAGAGGAACTCCTATTGCTAATCCAGAACAACCATTAGAAATATTACGTGTTATTCATTCGTTTGACCCATGTATTGCTTGTGCGGTTCATCTGACTGATACAGAAAATAAAAATCAAACTGAAATAAAAATAGGTTAGGAGGGATATACATGTCCATTCCTGCAGACCCAAAGTTAACTAAGATTAACGCAGAAAGTAGTTTAAAGAAATTTTACGTATGGGAATTACCAATTCGTATTTTTCACTGGGTAAATGCAATTGCTGGAGCAATCTTATTCTTTACTGGATGGTATATTGCTTCACCATTTATAGGAGCTACATTAAACGATCAAGCTGATGGTTACTTAATGGGCTGGATGCGATTAATTCACTTCTTTGCAGCTTTTGTATTTACACTTAATCTAGTATATCGTTTATACTGGACTATTAAAGGTAACGAATATACAAAATCCAATCCATTAACTAAAAGATTTTGGAAAGAAGTATGGAAATTTACTAAATACTATCTTTTTATAGGAAAAGTTGATGAAGAGCATGTTGGTCATAATGCTCTAGCTCAATTAACTTATTGGATTTTTGTTGGACTTGGTTCATTAATAATGATATTTACAGGTTATTACTTATTATTTGAATCCCAACTAAATACAACATTAGGTTCATTATTTGCATGGGTACCTTCTGTTTTCGGTGGAACTAGTTTTGATATTCGTTCTTGGCATCACATTGTTGCTTGGCTTATTGTACTATTCTCTTTAATTCATTTATACATGGCTACTCGTGACAGTGTGTTAAGCAAAAATCAAACTTTAACTTCAATTTTCACTGGTTATAAAAAGGTCTCAAAGGATTTCAAAGGAGATCATAAGTAAATGAGTAATTCATCACAAGAAGTAATTACAGAGAATATAAAAATAATTGGAATCGGCAACACCCTCTTTTCAGATGAGGGTGTTGGCGTTCATTTATTAGAATATCTAAGAAAAGTGATACCAGAAAATGAGAATTTAGAGATTATTGAAGGTGCAACTGATGGGATAAAATTACTTCAACCTGTAGAAGAATCAGATTATTTAATACTATTAGATGCTGTTAATGCTGGTAAAGAACCAGGGACAGTTATTACACTTAAAAATGAAGAAATTCCTAAATACTTCGGTGTTAAGATGTCTGTTCATCAACTAGGTTTACAAGACGTCTTAAACGCCGCATCAATACGTGATAATTTACCTAAAGAAATGTATTTGTTTGGAGTTCAACCTGAATCACTTGAACTTGGTTTAGAATTAACTGAATGTGTAAGTAAAAATATTCCTGAGTTAGTTGAATTAGTAGTAAATCAGGTGGAGACATGGACAAAAAAAAAATAAGTCGATTTGAGTTTTTTAAAGAAGTAAAAAATGATTTAAAGCAAACTGCTAAGGAACTTTTTATTCCCATTATTGAAGACGACGTAGATAAAGTTGATAGAGTTGTTGATGAAGTCATTGGAGTACAATGGTATTCACTAGGTAATATTGACCTAGAGAATTTTATTGGAATGAAAGACTTTTACATCAACAACCAAAATATAGCAGTCTTTTCTAATGGGAAAAAGTTCAATGCAGTAGAAAAAACATGCCCTGATTGTCATAATATCTTGAATTGGATATCTTATGATGAAAAGTTAAAGTGTTTCAATTGTGATAATGAATATTACGTTTTTAAAGAAGAAAAGAATTCAAAATTAAATTATTATTCAGTTAAAAAATTAAACGATTCATGGGTAATTGGTTTGTATAAATTATAAAATAATTTAGGATGGTTTAAGATATGCATGAAATTGGATTAATGGGTGACATTCTTAATTTAATTAAAGATGATATTAAGACGAAGAATATTAAAAAAGTTAAAGAAATTGAGCTGATAGTTGGAGACTTAAGTAATGCTTTGCCTGACGCATTATTTATGGCTCTAGATATCTATAAAACTCAGGAAATAGAATTTCTAGATAAGGATACTAAACTTACAATTATCAGAGAAAAAGCAAAAGCTAATTGTTCAATATGTAATACTGAATATGAGCCTGAATACCAAATTACAATTTGTCCAAATTGTAATTTACCAAGTGGAAAGATTATTCAGGGTGAAACGTTTAAAATAAACTCTTATAACGGTATGTAAGTGTTTATAAATTAGATTTAATAGTAACAATTAGAATCTGACACTGATTTTTTAATATATTCTTTATGAAGTTATAGATAAAGAGGTGTAGATATGAAAATAAAACTTGAGAAAGATGTTTTATCAGATAATAATAAGGCAGCTGACTATAACAGAGAGAAATTCAAGGACAGTAAAACCTTAGTTATTAATATAATGAGCTCACCAGGTGCAGGAAAGACTACATTATTAGAAAAAACCGTTCAAATCCTTGCGAATGATTACCGCATAGGTGTAATAGAAGGCGATCTTGCAACTGAAAAAGATGCAAATAGAATTCGTGCTTTAGGAGCTCAAGCAGTCCAAATAAATACAAATGGTGGTTGTCATCTTGATGCTCGAATGATTGCAAAAACTTTACCTGAATTTGAACTTGATAAGATAGATATTTTATTTATTGAGAATGTAGGGAACTTGGTATGTCCTTCAGGGTACGACCTAGGACAAAATCATAAAATTGCTGTTTTAAGTGTGCCAGAAGGAAATGATAAAATTCCTAAATATCCTACAATGTTTAATAGAACTGAATTAGTTTTATTAAATAAAATTGATTTATTACCATATTTAGATTTTAATGTTGAAGAAGCTATAAATGATTTAAAAGGTATAAACCCAGATTCAAAATTGATTAGTATTTCAGCTAGAACTGATGAGGGAATAAATGAATGGTTCACCTGGTTAAGGAGTGCTTACCAAAAATGCGTAGAGCAATAAAAATAATTGTAATCGGACGAGTTCAAGGAGTAGGATTTCGTCCGTTTATTTTTAGTTTAGCAAAAAAAAATAATATTACAGGTACAGTTCAAAACAATATGGATGGTGTTTTTATAATTGCAGAGGGCGAGAAAAAGAGTCTAGATAATATGATTCTTGAAATAAAAAATAATCCGCCAAGATTGTCTAGGGTAGAGGAAATATTTTTGGAGGAATTAGAATTAACTAATTTCATAAACTTTTCAATAATACCTAGTGAAAGGACTGGCAAATCTTCTTTAATAATACCAGTTGATTCTGCAGTGTGCAAAGAATGTACAGCAGAAATGAATGATTCAAATAATTTTAGATATCTTTATCCTTTTATTAATTGTACTCAATGCGGTCCTCGATATACAATTATTGACCAGTTACCATACGATCGGCATTTTACTGCTATGAAAAATTTTAATATGTGTGAGAAATGTGCGAGGGAATATGATAATCCAACCAACCGTCGACATCATGCACAACCAATAGCATGTGATACTTGTGGACCAGAAGTAAAATTATTGAGGATAGATGGTAACGAGTTGGCAATAGGAAATGATGCTATTAAATTAACAAAACAATTTTTAAACATGGGTTCAATAATTGCAATAAAAGGACTGGGAGGATATCACTTAGCTTGCGATGCTAATAACGAATCAGTTATTAACAAATTAAGAAAACGAAAAAATAGGCCGAACAGACCACTTGCTGTAATGGCAAAAAATATCGAATTTGCAGAAAAATTGTGTTACGTAGCTAAAGAAGAGAAAGAATTATTATTATCTCCTGAAGCACCAATTGTGGTACTTAAACAAAGGATAGGTAACGAATTACCTAAATCAATTGCTCCAGGAATGAGAACACTTGGTGTTATGTTACCCTATACTCCAATTCATCATCTTCTCTTTGAAAAAAATAATTTAGATTTATTGATTATGACAAGTGCAAATCCATCCGGTTTGCCAATTTTATATGATGATGAACAAGCAATTTCATATTTAAAAGGAATAAGCGATTATGTATTAACATCAAACAGAGCTATATTACACCCTTTAGATGATTCGGTGCTTCAAATTTATAATAATAATATTTCTTTTTTTAGAAGATCAAGGGGTTTTGTACCAGATCCAATAAAAACAAACAGACAAGTACATGAAATCGTTGCCTTAGGTGGTCAACAAAAGAATGTTTTTGCAATAGGAAGACATCAGCAAATATTTTTAGGCCCACATATTGGAGATATGGATAGCATTGAGGTTATTAATTTTTTCAAATCAGAATACAATCACTTAATGAAATGGATGGGGATAAAAAGCAAAGTAATTGTAATCGATAAGCATCCTCAATATGCTATTAGGGAATTATCATCTGTTATGGATGGTGAAGTAATAGAAGTGCAGCATCATCATGCTCATCAGGTTTCATGTATGGAGGATAATAATTTAAGTGATCCTTGTTTTGGTATAATATTAGATGGGACAGGATACGGTGACGATGGAAACATATGGGGCTTTGAAATACTATATGGTAACGCAGAAACATATAAACGATTGTCTCATTTAAAATATACTCCTTTACCTGGAAGCGACAAAGCGGTTAAAGAACCTTGGAGAAATGCTGTTGGAATGTTAATCGGATATTTTGGGGATGAAGGAAAGAAACTTGCAAAAAAACTATTTAGTGATAATAGCTATGAAATTGATATAATAGATAATATGATAAAGAAAAATATAAATTCTCCTTTAGCTGGAACTTGTGGGAGATTGTTTGATGCAGTAAGTGCTATACTTGGGATATGTATAAACTCAAGTTATGATGGTGAAGCAGCAATATTACTGTCTGAAATGATGTATGAAGATAGAATAAATGATGCTCAATATGAGTACTCAATTGATGCAAAAAGTGACTTATATGAAATAAATTTTTCTAAAACAATATTACAGATAGTTAATGATTATTTTTCTGAAAAAAACAAATTCGATATAGTACAAGCTTTTCATCAAACGATTATTTCAGCTTGCACAGATGTCGTATGCAAAATAGCTAACAGTAAACCAGAATTAAATAGAGATGTTGTTTTATCAGGAGGAAGTTTTTTAAATAAATATTTAACTATAGGTATTATAAATAATTTAGAACACGAGGGTTTCAATGTTTTTACTCACAAAAAAGTACCATGTGGAGATGGCGGACTATCATATGGTCAAATAATTATTGCCGCTAATAAAAGTAAAGAAATAGATAAAATTAACTAATAGGGGTGAAAAAAATGTGTGTAGGTGTTCCAGGGAAGGTTATGGAGGTTGAGGAATTTTCTGCTGTAGTTGATGTAATGGGTTCAAAAATGAAAGTAGGGATACTGTTTGTACCTGAAGTAAAAGTTGATGATTATGTAATTGTTCATGCAGGTCAGGCGATGTCAATAGTTGATGAAGAGTATGCAAAAGTAAGCATTGAAGAGTGGAGGAAACTTGCAGATGCTAGAGAAAATTAAAGAGTCCACTAATCCTGAATTAGCTAAGAAATTATTAGATAAGGTAATAAATATATCGTCTGAATATAAGAGTAAATATGGCAAAGAACCCGCAATTATGGAAGTATGCGGAAGCCATACTATGGCCTTAGCAAGAACTGGACTAAAAAGAATTTTAAAAGGTCATGTTAATTTAATTTCTGGTCCTGGATGTCCAGTCTGTGTGACTGATCAAATTTCTATTGATGCAATGATTGAACTTGCTGAGGGTGACAATAGAATAATATGCACTTTTGGGGATATGATGAGGGTGCCAGGTACTAAGAGGTCTTTAATGGAGTCAAAAACTGCAGGAAAAGATATAAGAGTTGTATACTCACCATCTGACTCTATTGAAATTGCTGAGAAAAATCCTAATAAAGAGGTTGTATTTTTAGGAATTGGTTTTGAAACAACAATTCCTGTATTAGCAGTAGCTTTAAAACTTGCTGATGAAAAAGGGTTAAAGAATTTTTCTATGTGGTTGAATACAAAATTAGTTGAGCCAATTTTAAGAGCTCTATTAGATACAAAAAAAGTAAATATCGATGGTTTTTTATTACCTGGTCATGTATCTATAGTACTAGGAAAAGATAGCTACGACTTCTTAGTTGATGAATATAAAGTTCCAGGTATTATTTCAGGTTTTGATTCTGTTGAAATGTTAAGTGGTATTTATAAATTAATTGAAATGTTAATTAATGAAGATATTAAAATAATCAATGATCATAAGAAAATTGTTACTAACGAAGGCAATATGTATGCTAAAAATCTGATGAATAAATATCTAGAACCATGTGAAGAAGCTTGGCGTGGTATTGGAATTATTAAAGATAGTGGTCTTGATTTAAGAGAAGAATATGATTATTTAAATGCTAAAAAACGTTTTGAAGTAGAAGTAGGCGAACCAAAGAAAACAAAATGTCGTTGTGGGGATATAATTAGTGGTTTAATAGCACCTGACGAATGCGTATTATTTGGGAAAGCATGTAATCCGATTAATCCTATTGGACCTTGTATGGTTTCTACAGAGGGTAGTTGTGCTGCTTTTTATCAATATATGAGGGAGGATTAAACATGAATAATACCATTAGCTTAGCCCATGGAGACGGTGGAGAATTAGCACACCAATTGATTCAAGAAGTATTTGTTGATGCATTTGGACATCATGAAGAATCTAAACTAGATTCAGCGATTATTAATTTAAAAGGAACAAAAATTGCTATGTCTACAGATAGTTTTGTAGTAAAACCTATCTTTTTTCCAGGTGGGAATATAGGTAAAATTGCAATTGCTGGAACTGTAAATGATATAGCTGTAAGTGGGGCTATACCAAAATATTTAACAGCTGGATTTATAATAGAAGAAGGTTTTTCTATATCAGATTTAAAAGAGATTGTTACTACAATGGCTATTGAAGCAAAAAATGCAGGAGTATTTATTTTAGCAGGAGACACCAAAGTTGTTGAACGGGGTAGCGCGGATGGAATATATATAAATACAACTGGAATTGGAGAAATAATAGATAACAAAATAAATCCTTCTAATATTGAAGAGGGAGATTCTATCATTATTAGTGGTACTTTGGGAGATCACGGAATTGCAATTTTATCTGCACGTGGAGATTTAGGAATTTTAACAGATTTAAAAAGTGATTGTGCATCTTTAAATAAAATGATTGAATCTGTTTTACAAAACACTAATACTGTAAAAATAATGAGAGATCCTACTCGTGGAGGTTTAGCAACTACATTAGTAGAAATTTGTGAAGATTTTTGTATAACAATGGAAATTGATGAAACATTAATACCGATTAAAGACGAGGTGAAAGGTGCCTGTGATATATTAGGATATGAACCTATTTACTTAGCTAATGAGGGAAAGATAATATTTATTGTAGGAAAAGACGAAGAAGAAAAAGTATTGGAAATATTAAAAGGGTTTGATTCTGGAGTAGATGCAAAGATTATAGGTAAAGTAGTGAATATCGAAAAAGGAAAACTATTTCTAAGGACTTCATTAGGTACTACAAGAAGACTAAATAGACTTTCTGGTATCTTATTGCCTAGAATATGTTAAGAAAAATTAAACATCATCTATTAAAAAAGCAGCCTTGAAAGGCTGCTTAGGCTGTTGTAAATGCCCAATTTCTTCGTTACAGCTTAAATCTCCGGTACTCACTTACGTTAAGTAAGCTCCGTTCCAACCACTATTATTATACCTAAAAGTTTTGTAGCATTACATAAGTGCGACATAGCACGACTTATGCTTTAGCATAATAGCGTGACTTGTGCGCTTCGTGTGCTTTTGGGAGTTACCTTTTTTCCGTATTGTACTCATTAAAAGAAAGGTAACGGACATCGTGAGCACGTTGTAAACTACAAATACTTTAACCAACCATTTTGAACAGCCTGATTTTGTTGACTTTGTCAACAATCTGAGCAGCCTTGAAAGGCTGTTTTTTTGCTGGAATCAACTTTTTTTGATTGTATAAAAATCCGAAATATAATCCATATTATAAATGAAAGAGTAGAATAAATATAGGAGGGAAAAAATATGTCTGTATTAGATAATTTTCAAGATTGGAAGGATTTTTTAAATAACAGAGTAGAACAAGCTTATAAAATAGGTATGACTAACGAGACTGTATCAAATCTTGCATATCAAATAGGAGATTATTTGTCAGAGAATGTTAATCCTAAAAATTCTGAAGAAAGATTATTAAAAGAATTATGGGAAGCAAGTGATGAAGATCAGCAAAAAGTTTTTGCTCAAATTATGGTGAATTTTGTTGATAAGCAGTAAAGAACAAAATATAAATTATTAATGTAAAATGTCCCTTTAAGGGACATTTTACATTAATAGAATATTTACAAAAAAAAGAGGATTATAGAATATTATAACGAAAATATAATTATTTTTAGAAATATGTTAAAATAATATTATATTTTTTTATTCTATAGTTCTATTAATATTTAAATTGTGATTAAATATAGATATTATGGTGAATTAATTAATTATTATATTTAAAATATATTTTAAAATATGTGATAGGGGGTGAAATTATGGATTATATTGGCAAACAATTAAAAGAATTAAGGATAAGTAAAGGCTTATCAATTGAAGATATTCAAGATGCCACAAAAATACGCACAAGATACATACAAGCTATTGAAGAAGGGAATTTAGAAAAGTTACCAGGAAAGTTTTATGAAAAGGCTTTTATTAAATCTTATTCTGAATTAGTAGATTTGGACTTAGCTGTCTACAATGAATATCTAGAATCTTTACCTAATGAAAATACAGATGATGTGAAAATAGTAGACAATTATTATAATAAAGAGAGTTTTTTTTCTAAGGTAGTTAAATGGTTATCAAAATCTTTAGTTTATATTTTAATAATATTGGTTATTTTCATAATATATATATTTATTGGTTTTTATTCTGATAATGGAGAAAATTCACAAGGTGACATAATAGGAAATACAAGACCTGATTATCAATCAGGCGAGGAGGGTAACAACGAACCATCTTCTGAGGAACAACAGCCACCAGTGGATAATGAAAATGAAATAACGGATCAATTGACTATAACAAAAACTGAAACGTCAACTTATGAATCGCGTATATTAGAGAAGTATGAGGTTGTATATAAAAAAGATGCTGATTTAACAATGAACTTGAAGATAAGTGGTCCATGTTGGATTTCAATTAATGAAGAAGGACCTGAAGGAAAACTAGTTTTAATGAAAACCTTACATCAAGGTGATGTAGTTGAAGAGATAAAATTAGATAAAACTATGTGGATACATGTTGGAAATGCATTAAATTTGGATATATTAATAAACGATGAGGTTATAAATCTTGGTAATGAAGAGGTTGTTAAGTTTGTATCGTTTGAACTAAAGGAAATAGAATAATGTAAATTACATTATTTAATCTAAACAAATAATAATTTTTATAAATAAATATTAATTTAGAATGACTTCATAATAATGGAGTCTTCTTTATTTTTTCAGCTTTGACACTTAATATTTCTTATAATATACTTGTTTAAGAATTATTGGGGAAGAGATGGAGGATAAAAGAACTTATATGAAAGTTACTATACAGACTTTAGGATGTGATAAGAATCTTGTTGATTCTGAAATAATACTTGGTTTACTCGACAAAGATAAGTTTGAGATATCTGACAATATTGAAGAATCAGATATAGTAATTATTAATACATGTGGTTTTATTCAAGATGCAAAAGAGGAATCAATAAATGCTATATTAGATGTAACAGAATACAAAAAAAAAGCGAAATTAAAATCTTTATTAGTAGCAGGTTGTTTAAGCCAAAGATATAAAGATGAATTAATGAAGGAAATGCCTGAAATAGATGGCTTGATTGGTACAAATGAATACGATTATATTAATGAATTAATTACATTGTCTTTAGAAGGTAAAATACCTATTATTTTAAATGAGAATCTTTTTACCTATGAGAATTTAAATAATAAATATAGGTTAACCCCAAATCATTATACATATATTAAAATTGCAGAAGGTTGTAACAATAAGTGTACTTTTTGTGTAATACCATTAATCAGAGGTAAGTATCGAAGTAGAAGCATTGACTCTATTATGAAAGAAGCAAAAGTTGCTGTAAAAAATGGAACGAAGGAAATAATCTTAATAGCACAAGATACTTCATATTATGGATATGATAATAATGGAAAACTAATGTTAGCTAATTTGGTAGATGAACTATCTAAAATTGAGGATTTATTTTGGATAAGAGTTCATTATTTATATCCAGGTAATATTACGGATCAACTTATTGATACATTTGCATCTAATAAAAAGCTATGCAAGTATATCGATTTACCACTTCAACATAGCGAAGAACATATCTTAAAGAAGATGTTACGACCTCACTATCAAAAAGATATTAGAAAATTGGTAGAGAAGATTAAGAGCAAAGTTCCAGATGTTGCTTTACGAACTTCTATAATTGTTGGCTTTCCTGGAGAGAGTGATGAAGATTTTAATAATTTGATTGAATTTGTAAAAGAGATAAAATTTGATCGTTTAGGTGTTTTTATATTTTCAGAAGAAGAAGGTACTGCTGCTTCAAAACTTCCAAATAAAGTTCCAATAGAAGAGAAGGAGAGAAGAGCTCAGACGTTAATGAATGTTCAAAATAAAATAGCGAAAGAGAAAAATTCTTATTTAATTGGAAAAGAAATTGAAGTTCTTATAGATAATTATGATAAAAAAAATAATATATATATCGGAAGGTCACAATACGACGCACCAGAAATAGATGGGGAGATATATATAAGTAATATAGAAGCTGATATTGGTGATATATGTATTGTAAGAATAACACATTCTTATGATTATGACCTTGTAGGGGAAGGTGTTAAAAATGAATCTACCAAATAAAATAACTCTTGTAAGAATTACGCTTGTACCTATAATAATGTTTTTTCTTTTGATAAATTTTGATTTTGGAAGAGTTAGAATAGTTGGACAAGTTCTTACTTATAGTGAAATTATAGCTACTATAATATTTATTATTGCGGCAGCAACAGATGGAATTGATGGTTACGTAGCAAGAAAAAGAAGATTAGTTACAAACCTCGGTAAGTTTTTAGATCCACTCGCAGATAAATTATTAGTTACCGCTTCGTTGATATCACTAGTAGAGATGGATCGTTTAGCAGCATGGGTTGCAGTAGTAATCATAAGTCGCGAGTTTGCCGTAACTGGTTTAAGATTAGTTGCAGCTGCTGAAGGAACTGTTATTGCTGCTAGCAAACTTGGTAAAATAAAGACAGTAACACAAATTGTCGCAATAGTTTTACTAATGTTAAATAATTTCCCTTTTTCTTATTTTAATATACCTTTGAATCAAATAGTTATTTGGATGGCTGTTCTAATAACTATTATATCAGGAATAGATTATTTTATTAAAAATTTTCATGTTATTAGAATGGTTAAAGCCAGCAAGGATTAATTATCCAGATATGATGAGACCCCAACTTTTGTAAAAGGTGCACAAGACTCGCTATAGGATTAAAGTCAGCTTTATAATATATCGGAGGTAGTAAATTTGTTTAGAGGCGAAATAATTTCAGTTGGAACAGAATTATTACTAGGACAAATTAGCAATACTAATTCTCAGTATATATCTAAGAGAATGGCAGAGATAGGGTGTTCAATATATTTTCATGTAACAGTAGGAGATAATTCAGATAGGTTGGGAGATGTAATTACTCAAGCAACATCACGTTCTAATTTGATTGTTTTTACTGGAGGATTAGGACCTACACATGATGATATAACAAAGGAAGTATTTTGTAAAATAGTGAATAAAAATTTAATATTAGATGAATTTACTTATAAAAAAATGGTGCAATATTTTCAGGAAAGAAATATTACTATGTCTAAAAATAACAAAAAACAAGCCATGGTAATAGAAGCATGTACTATTTTTTTTAATGAAAATGGCTTGGCACCAGGTATGGGAATAAAAATAGACGACATTTACTATATTTTTTTGCCTGGTCCACCAACAGAGATGAATCCAATGTTAGATAATTATGTTATCCCATGGCTTAAAAATATAATTGGGAATATGGTCATCTTATCCGAAACTATGAGATTTGTTGGAATAGGCGAATCAACTTTGGATGAAAAAATTTCAGATTTGATTGAAGGACAAGACAATCCAACTGTAGCCTTATTGGCCGAAGAAGGTGAAGTATTAGTACGTTTAACAGCTAAAGGTGAAAATAATCAAGAAGCATTAAACTTTATAAAACCGGTTGAAGATGAGATTCATAAGAGATTAGCTAAATATCATTATAGTAATGGAGTTAATTCAATAGAGTATGTTGTATTAGATTTATTAAAAAGATTAAATCTTACAATTTCTATTTCTGAGAGTTGTACTGGTGGATTAGTTGGAGATTTAATAACGAGACATTCTGGTAGTTCTTCTGTTTATAAAGGTGGCGTAATCTGTTATAACAATAGTATAAAAATCAAAATTCTGAATGTACCACTAGAGATACTTAATAGTAAAGGGGCAGTGAGTAAAGAAGTTGCAAAAGCATTAGCGGAAAATACAGCAAAAATATTTAATACGGACCTAGGTGTTTCAATTACTGGAATAGCTGGACCAAGGTCTGTTGAAAATAAACCAGTTGGATTAATATATATAGGTATTGCAGAAAAAAATAAAACAAAAATATATCAACTAAATCTTTCGGGAAAGAGAACAACAATTAAAACTAGAGCAGCAAAACATGTTTTTTACTATTTATGGTGTATTCTAAAAGGAGAACTTAATAATGCAGACTACTCCAACTAATAAAAGATTTACTCATATAAATGAGAGTTTTAATTCTTCTAGTAAAGCATGATAAAAAAAGGGGAATAAATGTTCGCGAAAGTACTTGTAACTTAATCTAATTCGTTATAAAATACACATATAAGAAAAAGAATTCTGTTAAAAGTAACTATTGATTATTTTATTAACTAAATCTTAATAATGTTTGGGATTTAAAAAAAGGAGAGGAAATTGTGAGTGATCGTAAAGCTGCTTTAGATATGGCGTTACGCCAAATAGAAAAACAATTTGGAAAAGGTTCCATAATGAAATTAGGTGAAAATAGTGCATCAATGCAGGTTGATGTTTTTTCAAGTGGTTCTTTAGCTTTAGATATTGCACTTGGAGTTGGAGGATATCCAAGGGGAAGAGTTATTGAAATATATGGCCCTGAATCTTCAGGTAAAACTACTGTGGCATTACATGCAATAGCTGAGATTCAAAGAAATGGTGGACAAGCAGCATTTATTGATGCTGAACATGCATTAGATCCACAGTATGCAAGAAAATTAGGAGTAAATATTGATGAATTACTATTGTCTCAACCAGATACTGGTGAGCAAGCTTTAGAGATTGCCGAAGCTTTAGTTCGAAGTGGTGCTATTGATGTTATAGTAATAGATTCTGTTGCTGCTTTAGTTCCAAAAGCAGAGATTGATGGTGAAATGGGAGATTCACATGTTGGGTTACAGGCTAGACTTATGTCACAGGCCTTAAGAAAATTATCTGGGTCAATTAACAAGTCTAAAACGATAGCAATTTTTATTAATCAAATTCGTGAAAAAGTTGGAGTTATGTTTGGTAATCCCGAGGTAACACCCGGAGGAAGAGCACTAAAGTTTTATAGTAGTATTCGTTTAGAAGTTAGAAGGGCAGAAACTATTAAACAAGGTAATGATATGATTGGAAATAGAACAAAGATTAAAGTAGTTAAAAATAAAGTAGCTCCACCATTTAAACAAGCTGAAGTTGATATTATGTATGGTGAAGGTATATCTAGAGAAGGAAGTATATTAGATATTGGATCAGATTTAGATATAATTTCAAAGAGTGGTGCATGGTATGCATATAATGATGAAAGAGTAGGACAGGGAAGAGAGAATGCAAAGCAATACTTAAAAGAACATTCAGAGATAACAGAAAAAATAGAAACTGATATTAGGAGTCACCATAATCTTGGGGAATTTACTTTAAAAAGCTCTGATAAAGTAGAAGCTGAATAATTACTATTTGTTTGCTAACATTCTTAAAGAAAAATGTTAGTAAAGGTCAACGAAATAATAAACAGTATTAAGTCTTGCTAGTATCATGTATTTAGATATTAACAAGACTTATTTTTCTTCAAGTGCTACCAGAAACGCAGAAATTGGACATTTTATACAAAATAGCAGACTGTAGAAAATGGATGGTTAAAATATTTGTAGTTTACAACGTGCTCACGATGTCCGTTACCTTTCTTTTAATAAGTAAAATAGGAAGAAAGGTAACTCCCAAAAGCCGCACTTATGTAAAGCTACAAAACTTTTTGGTATAATAATAGCCGGAGAAACGAAGCTTACATAGATGTAAGAGAGTGTCGAGGACTTTAGTAGTAACGCAGAAATTGGACATTTTATACAAAATAGCAGACTGTAGAAAATGTTCTAGTTCAAGGCACGCTAAAACCGAAGAAACGAAGCTTACATAGATGTAAGAGAGTGTCGAGAATTTTAGTAGTAACGCAGAAATTGGACATTTTATACAGTCTGATTATATGGGGTGAAGTATTTATGTCTAACAAATTGGTAATAACAAAAATTGAAAAACAAAAAAAAGGGAAAAGATATAATATTTATTTAAATGATTTATATGCCTTTTCAATTCATGAAGATATATTGGTTTCTCATAGATTGCTAAAAGATAATGAAATAAATGAAGATAATATAAAAGAGCTTTTTTTAAAAGATGAGGAAAATAAAGCATGGAATAAATCACTTAGATATTTAAGTTATAAAAGTAGAACTGAAGAAGAGATAAGGAAGTATTTAATAAATAATAGCTATGATATTGAAATAATTAATTTAATCTTAGAAAGACTAAAAGAACAAGGATATATAAATGATACTTTATATGCACAAAATTATATTAGACAAAGAATATCATTAAATCCAAAAGGAAAAAAAATGATTGCTTATGAATTAGTAAACAAAGGTATATCAGAAATAGAAACAAATAAGGCTTTAGATGAGATAGATGATGAAGTGGAATATAATATGGCAATAAGATTAGTGGATAAGAAAGTAAAGGGATATAGATCCCTAGAATGGGAGTCTCTACAAAATAAATTAGGCAATTATTTACAAAGAAGAGGTTTTTCTTATAGTTTAATAATTAAGGTTTTACAGGATTACAAAAATAACCTATAAATTGAAAGTTTAATTTATCCATTACATATAACATATTCCAATTAATTAATAGATTATCTTGACAACCTATGGAATGAATAATAAAATTTAGATGTGTATTTTATTAGTGTTGCGTATTATTTATGATTTCTTAATTTAGATGAAATGAAAGATTAATATTAAAAATGTGTAATTTGAAAATTTCTAAGACTGAATACGGTTTCGGTCTTGTTTTTAGGAAGCTAAGGGAGGTGATTGTATGGATATTAATATCCCCCTTTTGCTTGTGTCAAGTATTATAGCAGTTAGTGTTGGATATTTTGTTAGAAAATCCGTTGCTGAAGCAAAAATATCAAGTGCTGAAGAAGAAGCTAAAAAAATTATCGAAAGTACATTTAGGGAGTCTGAAGCACAGAAAAAGGAAATAATTTTAGAGGCGAAGGATGAAGCTTACAGAATAAAGAACGATGCGGATAAAGATTATAGAGAGCGTCAATATGAGACTCAACGTCTTGAAAGAAGGTTATTACAAAAAGAAGAAGTACTTGAGAAAAAGATGGAAACGTTAGAGCGTAAAGAAGAATCTCTTAATCAAAAAGAAAAAACTATATCTGAGACGCGAGTAAAAGTTGATAAATTATTACAAGATCAAATTATTGAATTAGAACGAATATCTGGATTATCAATGGATAGTGCAAAAAAATTAATTCTAGAAACTGTTGAACATGAAGTACGTCACGAAACTGCAGTATTGATAAAAGAATTAGAAAATAGAGCTCGTGAAGAAGCTGATAAAAAGGCACGTGAAATAATAACTACTGCAATTAGTCGTTGTGCTGCGGATCATGTTGCTGAAACTACTGTATCAGTAATAAACCTTCCAAACGATGAAATGAAGGGAAGAATTATTGGTAGAGAAGGAAGAAATATAAGGACTTTAGAAACCTTGACAGGCATTGATTTGATTATCGATGATACCCCGGAAGCAGTAATATTGTCAGGTTTTGATCCAATTAGAAGAGAGGTTGCAAGAACTGCTCTTGAGAAATTGGTCGCTGATGGTAGGATTCATCCTGCTAGAATTGAAGAGTCAGTAATTAAGGCTCGTAAAGAAGTAGATGAAAAAATTAGAGATTATGGGGAACAAGCAACATTTGAAGTGGGAATACACAATTTACATCCTGATTTAATTAAAATTCTTGGACGACTGAAATTCAGAACAAGTTATGGACAAAACGTATTAATACATTCTACTGAAGTTGCTCATTTGGCTGGTTTAATGGCTGCAGAATTAGGAGAAGATATAACGCTTGCAAAACGTGCTGGCTTACTTCATGATATTGGAAAGGCAATTGACCATGAAGTTGAAGGTTCACATGTTGAAATTGGTATTGAGTTAGCTAAGAAGTATAATGAAAATCCGATTATTGTAAATTCAATTGCTTCTCATCACGGAGATACTGAACCAAATTCAATTATTTCAGTATTAGTTGGAGCGGCTGATGCATTATCTGCTGCTAGACCTGGTGCAAGACGTGAAACACTTGAAAACTATATTAAACGTCTTGAAAAATTAGAAAATATATGTAATTCATTCGATGGTGTTGATAAGTCATATGCTATTCAAGCAGGTAGAGAAGTGAGAATAATGGTTAACCCAGAGAATATTGATGATGCTGAATCTGTATTCCTAGCAAGGGAAATCACAAAAAGAATAGAGAGTGAGCTTGACTATCCAGGTAATATAAAAGTTACAGTTATACGTGAAACAAGAGCAATAGAGTATGCAAAATAAAGTTATTTTACTTTATTTTTGAATATGTTGACTAAGTCAACAAAATCATAGGCTGTTGAAAATGTCCAATTTTTTCGTTACTGCTTAAATCTCCGGTACTCACATACATCTATGTAAGCTCCGTTCCTTGATTTAAGAGTACCTTGAACTAGAACATTTTCAGTAGCCCGAAAATAAAGTGGCTTCGCCACTTTATTTTTTTACATATATAAAACTTATAAAATGGATATAACAGTTATACAGGAGTGTGATTATTTGAGAATATTGTTTATAGGCGATATTGTAGGTTCTACAGGAAGAGAATTTATAGAAAATAATATTGTTAATATTAAAAATAAATATCAGCCCCATATTATTATTGCAAATGGTGAAAATGCCGCAGGTGGAAGAGGAATAAATGAAAAGATAGTTAAAGAATTTTATCAATGGGGTATTAACGTGATTACTATGGGAAATCATGTCTGGGATCGGGCAGAGATTTTTGATTATATTGACAATTACAAAAATTTAATTCGACCAGCCAACTATCCAGAAGGTACTCCAGGAAATATATACAGTATTATTAATTTTAATTCTTATAAATTGGCTGTATTAAATTTACAAGGTCGTACCTATTTACCGCCATTGGAGTGTCCATTTAAGACAGCAGATAGGTTAATAGAAATAATTTGCAAAGAGACTAATAATATTATAGTCGATTTTCATGCTGAAGCTACTTCTGAAAAAATTGCAATGGGTTGGTATTTAGATGGAAGAGTATCCTTAGTAGCGGGAACACATACTCACGTACAAACTGCTGATGAAAGAATATTACCTGAGGGCACTGGTTACATAACTGATGTAGGGATGGTTGGCCCTTATGATGGAATATTGGGAATGAGTAAAGAAAATGTTATTAGAAAATTTGTTACACAATTACCTCAAAAATTTGAAGTTGACAAAAGCAATAGATATCAATTTAATGCCGTCATAGTAGATCTTGATCCTGTGACAGGTAAATCTTTATATATTGAAAGAGTTAGACACATCCATGGATTGAAGCCTCCTTG
>CAZIGM010000024.1:0-28905 GCA_964538675.1 uncultured Bacillaceae bacterium
ATAATGAAGGATTAGTTTTAAAAATAGTAGAAGAGAAAGAAGCTACTTTAGAAAAGGTCTTTGATAAAATTGGAATTAAATACTGATCTATTTCTATTGCTAGCACTTTACCAGCCTTTAAAGCTAATTTCTGAGTTAAAGCACCAATACCTGGTCCAATCTCAATAACGCCAGTATTTTTATCTACATCTGAGGAATTTATTATTTTGTCTAAAATATTTGAATCTACTAAAAAATTTTGTCCCAAACTCTTTTTTGGAACAAAATTATTTTGCTTCATAATCTCATGTGTTTGCATTTTATTAGAAATATTATAATCCATTAGACTTTCATTCCTTTATATCTATCAATTCTAAAGCCTTAAGTAATTCTTCTTCTGTTATTTGAAATATTTTAAGTCTTTTATACAATTGTTTCCCGTTACAATAACCTATCCCTAAAGTATTACACAAATATTCTCTTCTCTTTTTTGCTTTGTTTTCACCAACAAGCCCAAAATCAATAAGTTTTTCCCATGATATTTTTTCCATTGGCTCATTAAACCATTCTGCCTTAGCTTCCTCTAATGCCTTTCTTATAACATCAGGTTTGGCATTTTCTACTCCAATATCTCTTTTCCCTTTTGCATCTTCTCTTGTAATAAAAGCATGCTTAACTCCTGGTATTTGAGAACTTATAGTTTTCCTAATCTTTTCACCAGGATAATCTGGATCAGTAAAAATTATTACTCCTCTTTGATTATGAGCCTTTTTAATTTTATTAATAACCCGTTCCGTAACTGCAGATCCACCAGTTTCTATCGTATCTGCCCTAACAGCTCTTTTAATTGCTGTAGTGTCATCCCTACCTTCAACAATTATAACTTCTTTAATAATCAAATGTTTTTTCCTCCAATTATAAAATCAGAAATAATCTAATTACCTAGATTAAATACCCTTTTAGCATTTAATGTTGTAATCTCATTAATCTCATTAATATCTATATTTTTTAATCTTGCAATCTCTTCTGCAACATATTTAACATAAGCAGGTTCGTTCCTTTTTCCTCTGTATGGTTCAGGAGTTAAATAAGGTGAATCAGTTTCCACTAGAATTTTTTCTAAAGGAATACTAATGGCTACATCCTTTGGCTTTTTGGCATTTCTAAATGTAATTGGACCACTAAATGATATATAAAAACCCAATTCTATACATTCTAATGCCATTTGAAGATTACCAGAAAAGGAATGCATTATGCCTCCTATCTTGTTAACCTCTTCGTTTTTTAATATTTCCATTATTTCTTGGTGAGCCTCTCTATCATGAATTATTATTGGCAACCCTACCCGTTTTGCTAAATGGATTTGTTTTATAAACACTTCACGTTGTATTTCCTTTGGTGCAAAATCCCAATAATAATCAAGTCCGATTTCACCAATGGCTAGAATTTTAGGATTATTAGTAGCTAATTCTTCTATCCAAACATAATCTTCTTCCTTTATTTCATGAGCATGATTAGGATGCCAACCTATCACGCCATATATATAATCATACTTACTTATTAAATCTAATGTTGAGAGAATTGTTTTTTTGTTATAGCCAATATTTATTATTTTACACACACCATTTTTCCTTGCATTAACTATTACTTGTTCACGATCATCATCAAATTTATCATCATCTAAATGGGCATGAGTATCTATAAGCATAATTTAATTCACCTACAATTTTTATTTTACTTGGGAACCATTTGGAATATCAGATGAAACTGTTGCCAACACAAGCCTGTCACCTTCAGATGCTGCAAGGATCATTCCATTTGACATTTCACCTCTTAATTTAACAGGCTTAAGATTAGTAACACATATCACTTTTTTCCCAATTAGATCTTCTGGGCTATAATATTTAGCTATACCTGAAACTACTTGCCTTTTTTCAAACCCTAACTCTAATTGTAGCTTTAATAATTTATCAGCTTTGGGAATTCTTTCTGCTTCAAAAATTTCCGCAACCCTTAAATCAACCTTAAAAAAATCTTCTATATTAATTTCTAAATTGCTTTGTGTTTCTTGTAAATTTTCAACTTCTTTATTTATATTTTCATTGGTTTCTTTTTTAAACTTATCGTCAGACCCTATGGTCGTTTCATCGATAATTTTTAATTCCTCTTCCAGATCTAGGCGAGGAAACATTACTTCTTTCTTAACAATTTTGTTCCCTGGTTTAATAATATTCCATAACTTAGTCTGATCCCATCTATTTTGGGAATTATCTATATCTAATTGTTCCCATATCTTCTGAGATGTTTTTGTCATAAAAGGCTGAATTATTATTGAAATTATTCGTATTCCTTCAGTTAAATTATATAAAATTGTACCTAACCTATCTTTTTGTTCTTCATCTTTTGCCAGAACCCAAGGAATTGTCTCGTCAATGTATTTATTAAGTCTGTTTACCAATTGCCATATATTTGTTAGAGCTTGATTAAAAATCATTTCATCTAATGATTTCTCTACTTTTGTTACCACATTATTAACAAAACTTATCAACTCTTCATCTAATTCAGTTGTAACCTTAGGTTTAGGCAAAATACCATCAAAATATTTTTCAATCATTGCTGTTGTTCTACTTACTAAATTACCCAAGTCATTGGATAAATCAACATTTAGACGTTTAATAAATACCTCTGGAGTAAAAATTCCGTCAGTTCCGAAAGGTATTTCTCTTAATAGAAAATATCTCACACTATCAGAACCATAACGGTCTATTAAAAATTTAGGATCAATTACGTTTCCTCTTGATTTAGACATCTTACCATCTGGCATTAATAACCAACCATGACCAAATACTTGTTTAGGAAGTGGTAAATCTAATGCCATCAAAATTATTGGCCAATAAATAGTATGAAATCTTAATATATCCTTTCCTATTAAGTGAACATCTGCAGGCCAATATCTTTTAAATTTTTCTTTTTCTTCTGGAATATCAGATAAATAACCAAGTGCTGTAATATAATTCGATAGTGCATCTATCCAGACATATATTACATGTTCAGGGTCATCTGGAATTTTAACTCCCCAATCAAAAGTACTTCTTGAAATTGATAAATCTTCTAAACCAGGTTTTAAAAAATTATTAATCATTTCATTTTTCCTTGATTCTGGCTGAATAAATTCAGGATATTCTTCTATATGTTTTAATAAGCGATCCTGATATTTTGACATTCTAAAAAAGTAACTTTTTTCTTTAATTTTTTCTACTGGTCTTCCACAATCAGGACATATGTAACCATTTTCAGTTTCTACTTGACGTTCAGTCCAAATTGCTTCATCTGGCACACAATAATATCCTTCATATTCACCTAAATAGATATCACCATTCTCTTGTAATTTTTTAAATATCTTTTGTACCACTTTTTCATGACGTTCTTCAGTAGTTCTAATAAAACCATCATAAGAAATATCTAGTTTTAACCATAAGTCTTTTATCCATTCAACTATTGGATCAATAAACTCAATTGGTTTCAAACCTTCTTCTGCAGCTCTTTTTTGCAACTTTTGACCATGTTCATCTGTACCTGTTAAATAAAAAACGTCATATCCACGTAATCTTTTATACCTTGCCATTACGTCAGCAGCAATTGTTGTATACGCATTCCCTATATGTAGTTTATTACTTGGATAATAAATCGGAGTAGTAATGTAATATGTTTTCTTGCTCATTTCAAAATCCCCTTTTCTATAAAGTCGAACTTTATTCAGATGGAGTTTTAACTCCACCTGAATTCTAGTGAGACTTATCCTATATTCAACTTATATTTAATAAAATTTGGATAAAGTCGAACTTTATTCAGATGGAGTTTTTCACCTAAAGGTATAAGTGCAACTAAGACTTACGCTACGTTTAAACTTGCGTAAATCAAGTTTTCTTTAACTCCACCTGAATTCTAGTACTCAAGAGTACAAGTGACGCTAAGACACCTTTGGTGTCAAGTCGTCCTATGTGAGACTTATCCTAAATTCATTTTCCCCATTAAACATAGCACAACTTAATGCTTTAGCATTATAGCGTGACTTGTGCACTTGATTATTCTCTTATGTTTATTTCGTTAAGTACATAGCGAGACTAGGGAACTTTGTTCCCTTAGTGAAACTTGTGCACTTTGTGTGTAAGTGGGGGTCTTATCATATTTGGATAAATAAATAAAACTCTCATCCTGCTTGGGACGAGAGTATATACTCACGCGGTACCACCCAAGTTCCTTTACATCAAGTAAAGGCCCTTTGTAGTCTAAAAACTAATATCTTTAACGCAGAAATACGTTATTCCCTTAAGATTTAATCTCTTGAAAACAATTCCTCTAAGACCATTTTCATTCACTTTACTTACTGGTTCTCAGCAACCCAGCTCTCTAAAAAGTATACATGAATTACTTATCTCTTCATCGTACTATTTTATCGAATTTTGGTAAGTAGTATATCTTTTTCTTTCCCAAAATATACATAAATAAACTCGTGCTGTCAATATTGATTTTCAACTATTAATTTTTCAAATTGATTTTTTAAATTTTTTTCAATTATTATATCCATAGGATAAAAAATTCTATGAACAGTAACCGTTTTACCAGTTATAGATTTAATTATATCTGACTTTTCAGAAATCTCAATTATTTTATTCTGATCGTCTAAAAGATAAATTGGCGATTTTTTATTACCCTCTTTAGGGTGATAAATATCATATGGCAAATCAGAAGGTGAATCAACCTCTAAATAATATTCTGGATCGATGCCATTTGAATTTAAAAAATCTTTAATTTTTTCTATTTTTTTACTATTATTTGCTTTAAATTCTTTAAATTTAAGTAATCTTCTATTTATAAGCCTTGAAGCCAAATCAGATAATATATAATCTTTTTCTTCGGTCCAAAAGTGTATTATAGTTGTAAATACATTGTCATCCAATAATAAATAGTTATTAAGATCAATATTAGTATCAAATAAATCCTTTATGGAGTTAAACATATAAGAAAAATCATATTGATTGTTATACAAATACTTGGCACGCATAAATATTTTTTTTAAAAGAATTTCCCCACTTCTCGTAACTGGGTGAAAATATACTTGCCAATACATCTGATACCTTGACATCAAATAATCTTCAATACTATGCATTCCACTTTCTTTAACTACTAATATATTTTTAAAAGGTCGCATTACTCTTAGTATTCTTTCTAAATCAAAAGTACCATAATTAACTCCCGTATAATATGCATCTCTTAATAAATAATCCATTCTGTCAGCATCCAATTGACTTGATATTAAATTTACAATAATCTCATTATGATAATTTTTGTTAATTACATCAACAATCGTCTTTGGCAGCTCTTTATCAATCTGTTTTAATAAAAAATTAACCTCGGTGTCCTCTATAATAATCTTCTGCGTCCACTCTTCATGATTAAAATCAAATATCTTTTCTGACGAATGAGAAAAGGGACCATGTCCAATATCATGTAATAACGCAGAAACCAGAGTTATAAGCTGTTCCTCTTGAGTACAACACTTATAGTTATTTCTTTCAAATTGTGATAATATCTTTCTAGTTATTTCGTAGACACCAAGGGAATGAGAAAATCTACTATGCTCTGCTCCATGATAAGTAAAATATGAAGTTCCCAATTGCTTAATTCTACGTAATCTCTGAAATTCTTTTGTATTTATTAAATCCCATATCAGATTATTATGAACATAAATATATTGATGAATAGGATCCTTAAACACCTTTTCCTCATCTAACTTCATAACGATCTCCTTTTACATACTTTAATAACTTACATGAGTAATTTTAATTATATCTTAATTTATATAACATATGAATTATAAAGCCGAACTTTATTAAGATGGAGTTTTTCATCTAAAGATATAAGGGCAACTTAAGACTTATGTTACGTTCTATACTTACGTAAGTAAGTTTTCTTTAACTATACCTGAGTTCTAGTACTCAAAAAGTACAAATTCTATATAAAAGTAAGTGTCTTATCAATCTGAATGGACTTTAACATTGTATTTATGTTGTTAAATATTAGTTATGTTAAATTTTGTCGAATTTTATGATTTTTTTCATAAAAAGTATTGACTGTTTTTGGAATGATTGGTATTATGTAGACGTAAAATATTTTGTCGAATTTTGACGACAAATGTTATCATTGTATTTAGGGGAGGAATAAAAAATGTTAAAATCTACAGGAATTGTACGTAAAGTAGATGAATTAGGTAGAGTAGTAATACCTATCGAATTGCGTAGAACGTTAGGAATTGGGGAAAAGGATGCATTAGAGATTTACGTTGATGGTGAGCGTATTATTTTAAAGAAATATGAGCCTGCTTGTATTTTTTGCGGAAATGCAGAAAAAGTTGTACATTTCAAAGACAAAATTATTTGTAATGAATGTTTGGCACAAATGCCTAGAAATTAATTTAAACATAATTTTTTTGATAAAAGCTTCATATGCACTTTGATATGAAGCTTTTGTCTATTATTTAATATGGTAAGTTTGATAAATTTCTCTCTTGGCTACATTTCGCTCAAGTGCAACTATTTTTATTGCTTCCTTTAAAGATTTACCTTTACCAACATAAAAATCAACATGTTCGTTAATTGCTAATAATTGCCACCATTCATTTTCTTTATTCTCTTGTTCTACTTTATTTATTCCCTCAATAACAATTGTTATCTCACCCTTCAATTGATTATTTTCTAAGTACCCTAGAAGCTCTTCAATACTTCCTCTAATAAATTCTTCGTGTTTTTTTGTTAACTCTCTTGCTAAAGAAATCCTTCTATTGCCAAAAATATCATAAACAATATGTAATGTTTTTCTAATTCTATGTGGTGATTCATAGAGAATTATTGTCCCAGAATATCGCTTTACTTCCATTAATTCTTTAATTAGTGTTTTATTATCCTTCGATAAGAATCCTAAAAAAACAAACCTTTTTGTTGATATCCCTGAAGCGATTAAACTTGTAATTGCTGCATTTGCTCCAGGAACTGGAATTATGGTTATTCCATTTTTTATGGCTTCACACACTATTTCATATCCAGGATCAGAAATTGCTGGCATCCCAGCATCACTTACTAACGCTATTTTTTTACCATTCTCTAAATTCTTCAATAAATTATTACCACTTGTCACTTTATTATGTTCATGATAACTTATTAACTTTTTTTTAATATTAAAATAATTTAAAAGCTTTATTGTATGTCTTGTATCCTCTGCTGCTATAAAATCTACTTCTTTAAGTATTTGTAGAGCTCTATAAGTTATATCATTTAAATTACCAATAGGAGTACCAACTAAGTAAAGTATTCCTTCTTCTTTATCATTCGTAAAACTCTTTTGGATATCCATTTTTGTCATCCTCTTTTATAAGTTTTTCTTTTTGTAATCTAGTAAGTTTTTTTATCTTGTACTCTCTTTTTAATGCTTGAGATTTGCTATTTACTTGTTCACAATAAATTAATTTTACAGGACGTCTTCCTCTAGTATATTTTGCAGCTTTCCCCTTCTGATGTTTTTCCAATCTATCATTAATACAATTTGTATACCCTGTATAATATGTATTATCTTTACATTCTAAGATATATATATAATGTTTATCTTTCATTGCTATCACCATAATATATTTGATAAACTTCATCACTATATTTGCCTTTATCTTTATAGATTGTTAATGGAGGTATAACATGCAGCTCCATGCCACCACATTTAATTGCTTCGATTAATACCATATTAGCTTCTTTTGATTTATAAGGATGTACAAATTGAATTCTCTTTGGTTCAAGTTTTTTTTCTCTTAAAAACACTATTATATCAGCAAGCCTTGAGGGGCGATGAACCATTGCTATTTTTCCTCCGATTTTTAACAATTGACTACTAATATTAATTACCTCTTTTAAATCAGTCAAAACCTCATGTCTAGCTATAGCAAAGTGAGTGTTAATATTTCTTTCTTGTCCATTTAATTGCATATATGGAGGATTAACTGTTACTAAATCAAATTTATCCTTACCTAATAATTTTGGAGCTTCCGTTATATTATCATTAATAATTTTAATTTGGTCAGTTAGTTTATTAATCTCTACACTCCTTAATGACATGTCAGCTAATCTCTCTTGAATCTCAATACCATATATCTGTGCTTTAGTCATTTGTGACAATAATAATGGTATAACGCCATTACCACTACATAAATCTGTTATAATCCCATTTTTAGGGACTGACGGAAAGTGTGCTAACAAAACTGCATCTATAGAGAAAGAAAACACTTCTCTGCTTTGAATTATTTTGAGATTATTTGTTAAATCGTCTATTCTCTCAGAATTTTTTAAACCTATCCCACTCATAATTATATTCACCTCTATATTAAAAAAAATGACTCTTACGTGTTAAAGAGTCATTATGATTTATTTAAAAATGACAAGCAAAAGAGACAATCACCATCAGTTCTTAAACTCCCATAATGAAGGTTACATACATGAAACCCTTCATGATACAAACGAGCTAAATTATCATGACCCTCTCCAACTAGACTATCATTATCTTTTTCGGTTTTGTTATTAGTAGTTGAATTGTACTCATTTTCTAATCTTATTCGTAATTGCTCGTTTTCTATACGTAAGTGATGATTTTCTTCTAATAAAGTAACGATTTTTTGTTTTAATGAACCTAATTCTTTATATAAATTACCTATTTCTCCTTCAATACCAATTACTTGTGAAAAAATTTCGTTTTTTTCCACATTATCCACTCCAGATTTAGAATTCTATATCTCCTTCAACTACTTCTTCTAATGGAAATACTTCAACTTTATTTGTATCTTTTAATTCTATTTGAACCTTACGTTCTGTAATGTCTATCCCTACGACTACGCCTAGCCCTAAAGACGTTAAAACCTTACTTCCTATGTCTGGATAAATTTCTTTACCATTTTTACTTTCATAATTTTCATTTTCATATTTTAGACAACACATTAGTCGGCTACATAACCCTGATATTTTTATCGGATTTAGCGAAAGATTTTGGTCTTTAGCCATTTTTATAGATACTGGCTCAAATTCCCCTAAAAACGAAGCACAGCATAGAACACGTCCACATTGCCCTATTCCACCTAGCATTTTAGCCTCATCCCTAACTCCAATTTGTCTTAATTCTATTCTGGTTTTAAAGACAGCAGCTAAATCTTTTACTAATTCACGAAAATCGACTCTTCCGTCCGCGGTAAAATAAAATATTATTTTATTCCTATCAAAAGTATATTCAACATCAATTAAACTCATTTCTAACTCATGTTTTTTAATTTTTTCTTGACATATATTAAATGTTTCTTTAGCATCTAACTTGTTTTTCTGAACAGTTAAAGCATCATCTTCATTTGCTAGTCTTAATACTTTTTTTAAAGGTAAAACAACTTCATCTTCCGTTACTTCTTTACTACCTACTATTACCTGCCCGTATTCTATACCTCTAGCAGTTTCTACAATTACATATTGACCTTCTTTAATAATCATATCATCTGGTTCGAAATAATATATTTTACCCGCCTTTTTAAAACGAACTCCTACTACTGTATACACAAGTTATATTCCCTCCCAAAGAGAAAAAACCATATGCTCTAAAGTAAGCTGCAAATTTACATTAGAACTTATTTTTTTCTTAATATTTAGTATCTCTTCTATTTGATTTATTATCTGTTGTTCATCTAAATTCATTGCCTGATTGCCTAAATTTTCTTTATAATCTTTATAAACAATATACTCAACTCTCTTTAATTTTATATTAAGCAAATCCATTAACCATAAAATTAATAAATCTAGGAGCTGTTGCATATTTTCCTTATAAAAATCATTATTAATTATTTTGCTATTAATGGTATTAAGAGCCTGATATTTTCTAAATACAATCTCGTCACTCCATTGTAACACTAAATTTTTCATCTTTGCAAATTCTTCTGATGAGGTAAGTCTATTAATATCATTAATGTTGCTAGTTAAATGTGCTACTATTAATAAATCATTGCCTTTTTCATTATCTTTATTTATTTTTAATATATTAAACGGATTTAATTGAGAAAAGTTTATTATTTGACATCTAGATCTTATAGTCGGTAATAATTGACTATAATTTTCAACTAATAAAATTGTCACCATTTGATTCTCAGGTTCTTCCATTATTTTTAGTAAACTATTCGCAGCTTGTAGAGTCAATAACTCAGCTTGTTCAATAATAAATACTTTATAATTAACCCCTATAGCAACAAAATTCATATCTTTTTGTACTTGTCTTATCTGATCTATTTTTATTGATTTTGTATCTGGCTTAATCCATATTACATCAGGATGACTATAATTTCCTATCTTTAGACAATTGTCACATTTATCACATACATCATTGTTAAATGATAAACAATTAAGTGCTTTTGCAAACTCTAAAGCCATTAAAGATTTCCCTACACCCTTTGAGCCAGAGAAAACGTATGCATGTCCAACTCTTTGATGCTTAATAATCCCATTTAATTGCTCTACAATATGTTTCTGTCCAATCACTTCTGCAAAAGCCATTTTATTCATCCTTACTTAATCACTTATTATAATAATTCACAATTAATAATATAAATTAATGATTAGCCCTCTAATGTCTCCCATTTTCTCAAGAATCTTTATTTGATCTGACTCTTTCTCTAATATCATTTCTGTTAAACTTATAAGTTTTTCATCTATTTCTTTTAATATTTTATATCTCTTTTTTCGACCTATTTTGTCATAGCTATATTTATCTTCAACTAAAAGCGCATTTTTTACTACTTCATCCATAAATTGTTTAATAAGTACTTTATATGTTGATAACTCTCTAATGTTCTTTGAAACTAATAACTCCTTCCCTTGTTCATCAATATCTTCTAATAATTGATTTAGTTCTTCTCTTGTTTGGTGTTGTTGTTCCTTTTGTAAAAAATCCGAAAAATCTTTTTTCTTTTCAATATTCTCCAAATTATTATTTGATAATATACTAATAGATCTACCATTTAATCCATGTTCAATTTTCATATTCATCACCTTTAAAATTGATAAACATTCTCTATAGGTAAAATAAATACTGTCGCTCCCCCTACTTCAACTTCAATAGGATAAGAAAGATATGAATCAGCATTACCACTAAATGAAGAAACTGGTGATACTACTTGTTCTCTTGTTTTACAGTTTTCTTTTATTAGATCTAATACTTCATCAATCCGATTGTTGTCTACTCCAATAAAGAAAGTTGTGTTACCTGCTTTTAAAAAGCCGCCTGTACTAGCTAGTTTTGTTGCTCTAATATTATTCTTTACAAGAGCGTTTGATAACCTATTACTATCTTTATCCTGTACAATAGCAACTATTAATTTCAAGTTAATCCCCCCTTCTTTTTAATTGTATAAACACTTCAAAATCATTCTTTATTTTATTAAAAATACTATCTATTGATTGCTCACCATCAACTTTTATAATCCTATCACTATTATCCTCAGCTAGTTTATTAAATCCATCTAATACTCTTTGATGATATTCGATATTTTTTTGTTCAATTCTGTCCAAAGTATTATTAAATTCACTTTTATTTCTTGTTAAAACACGTTTTCTTCCTATTTCTGGATTAATATTTAATAAATAAGTCCTTATAGGTTTAAGGTCTGAACTAGCAAAATTATTTATTACTTCAACAATTTCTTTTTCAATACATAAGCCATATGCTTGATAGGCAATACTTGCATCTATATACCGATCACAAAGTACTATTTTACCTTCACTAATAGCTGGTATAATCACCTCATGAACAAGTTGCGCCCTTGATGCCGCATATAATAATATTTCAGTTTGATTTTTTAAATCTTTATTATCAGGTTTTAACAAAATCTCTCTAATCTGATTACTAATAATTGTTCCACCAGGATCTCTAGTTGTAACTATATCATATCCTTTCTCCATTAAGTATTTACCTAATAAATGCAATTGCGTTGTTTTCCCTGAACCATCTGGCCCTTCAAAAGTAATGAATAATCCTTTCACAATCTTTATTTCCTCCAGTTTTATATCGTTATTTAATATTTTTAATAATTTTTATGCTATTTCCTTGTTTATTTGAATATAAGCCTTGTATTTTTATACCCATATTGTAAAGTGAGGTTATATATTTGACTCTATCTATTGTAATTACCTCTCCTAATTGTACCACAGGGATTCCTGGCGGGTAAGGAGTTATCATTTCTGCGGCTATATTGCCTACTGCTTTTTCTATAAGTACATAAGTAGTATCACTATATAATATTTTGTCAAAAGAAACGTCAGTTGTATTTTTATTTTCTAAATAATTTATTTTGTTTATATATTCAAAATTTAAAATCCCTTTATGGTTCGACTTAATTTTCTCATCAATATCTACAAGAGCCTTATATAAAATATCAAAATCTTTATTACTAGTTCCTAAAGATGCAATTAGTAAAGTATTATGAAAATCTGCTAATTCTGGGAAAATCTTTTTACGTTCAAGCAATTTTTGTATGTCAATACCTGTATAATGTTCATTCTTACTATGAATAATAATTTTTAATGGATCCAATAAAAATTCATCGTGTTCAAAATTATGTATAACATTAATATTTTTAAAATTAATTGCTTTTTTATAAAAAGTATTAAGGTATTTGAAAATTTGATCCCATAATCTTTTTCCTTCAGATTCAATCCAATCACAGGTTAAATCTAGTGATGCTAATATTGGATAAGAAGGACTAGAAGTTTGAATCATTGAAAGAAACATTTTTAATCTATCTATATCAACATATTTACTCTTTACATGCAACATTGATCCCATAGTCATTGCTGACAAAGTCTTATGTGTTGATTGAACTGAAATATCCGCTCCATTTTGTATAGCTGAACTAGGGAACATTGGATGTAGCCCATAATGTGCACCATGAGCCTCATCAACCAGTAATGGAATATTATATTTATGAACTATATCGCTAATAGCTTCAATATTTATACTTATTCCATAATAGCTTGGATTAGTAATCAAAACAGCTTTAACGTCTTCATTCATTCTCAAAGCATTAATTAAACTACTTTTTCTAATGCCCCCTGATATTCCTAATTGGGGAATCGGTTCAGGATCTATATATATAGGTCTTGCCCTTGCGAGTATTAACCCATTAATTACTGATTTATGAACATTTCTCTGTACAATAATCTTATCCCCTGGCTGACAAATAGTTAATATCATCGCTATGTTACCCGTAGTACTTCCATTAACCAAGAAAAATGTTTTATCAGCTTGATATAAACAAGCAGCTCTCTTTTCCGACTCTAATATAACTTCTTTTGGCTGATGAAGATCATCTAATCCTGTTAGTTCTGTCATATCTAGCTTTAATATCTCTTTATAATATTTTCTTCCAATAGGATTAAAACCTCTTCCCATTTTGTGTCCTGGTACATGAAATGAAGCCAGAGAATTTTTATAATGATTAATTAATTTTTGAAATAGAAATACTTGTCCTTTTCCCATCCGTACCTCATATCTTTTAAATTATTATACTATTTTAATTGTATTTATTTAATCATAATTTATTAAAAAAGAAAAGATATATAAATGTTATTAATATATTGTATTATTCACTATTCTAAATAAGGATATTAATTAAAAAAAATGACCCTGCTAAATACAGGAATCATCTTCTAAAATTGCTTATTTTTTATCTATGTTACAAAAATGTTGTAATTAGTCATAGAATATACCATATCAATTTATAATTATTATTCTACATAGACCTCTACATGAGTTTTAGTCTCTTCATCATTAACCTCAACTATTTTACCTTCCGCACCGTTTTTTATTGCTTCAATTATCTCATTAAAATTAAGGTTTTCCAACTCAGCATTCTTAAGATCTGGTGAAAACTTTATTCCGAGCTTTAATCCCAGTTCTATTAAACTTATTGGTAAATTAACATTTACTTTTGTCTTTCCGTCTTCTCCTTTAACTTTAACCCTTAACCATTTTGCAGAGAAAGTTGTATTAATTTCTCCTGTCTCTTCTCTATTTTTTTCTAACGCATTCAACAATTCCACTCCTTCATCTGGAGTAATTTTCCCCTCTTCAACCATCTTTAAGATATGAATTCTATCTTCGCTTAAATTCTGATTCATAATTTTTCTCCTTTACTCATCTTTTAATAGTCTTAATGCATCATCCTTGGTTATTTCCCCATTGTTTAATCTTTCTAATATAGCTTTTGAATCAACACTTTTCAATTTAGTCTTGTAACCTAAAGCCTTAATTACATCCTCTAATTTGTTCCTTACCGTTGGATATGAAATCTTCAGCTCTTTTTCTATCTCTTTAATGTTACCTCGATTTTTAATAAAAATTTCAATGAATTCTTTTTCTTCTTTTGTAAGTTTATTAAACTTACATAAAGAGAATTTTCCTTGAATCTTGGTTTCACATCTTGTACATTCAATTTCTGTTACTATAGTGTCCTCCCCACACACTGGACATTTACCCAGAACTTCGCCTCTCATAACTACCCCCTACTTAGTCAGTATCTTAACCTCAAATACTTCTTTTTCATCAACCCACACAAATTGATTTAAAGGGAGGATGAATTCTTAACTATGTCTTACGTTTTTTTATATTATATTAATATATATAATTGTTGTCAATATTATATTAATATATTTTATTGTTTATATTAATTTATTTAATTTTACTATTTATATTATTGATTCTTGGAGTTTTTATTATATAATATATAAAGTGCATACAATAATTAAATTATACCCAATCAAATACTTCATGCTTTATCAAGGTATGAAAAATTTTAACATGGATATAATTAAGAGACATATATACGTTTTAGGAGGAATAAAATGGTAATTGATAGAAATCTAGAATTAAAGATTTGTATTATATGCGGAAGTGATAAAAAGGAGGGGATAATAATACATAATGGTTTTATCTGTGAAGTTTGTGAGAAAGAAATTGTCCATACAGAAGTTGAAAGTGTTAAATATCCTCTGTTTATAAAACGCATGAAAAAACTTTGGACATCAACCCAAAATATAAATTAATTTATATTAATAGAGTTATTATTAAACAATAAACATTTTTATTACTATTAAGACAATCAGCCCTGGTATTCTAAACACTCCCGCAATAAAAGCCGTTATTATGTTTAATGGAATATAAACATTTATAAGTTGTCCAAATATATTAAATATAAATAGAATCATAAGCCCTAATACAAATTGTAATACTAATACCCAGCTTAATTTTAATATTTTAAGAATGTATTTCCAAAAAATGATAACAAATATTACACCTCCAAACAATATTAAGAACCACACACCAATGTTAAGATTTATCATGATATTACTCCTTTTATCTTTTTTTAATAACTAATATTAAAGATAAAACTTTTAAATATTATAATAATTCTTTATATAATTTAATTTTCTTCCTTCTTCATATATAGTTTGTACGAAAAAAAATATGACAGTTAAGAATTTACTAAAACCATATTTTATTTACTTTAGATATCTTATTCATATATATAAAAAAGATAAGAGCAGTCATTTTATACTACCCTTATCTTTTTTGTTTTTTTATTTTGTTATAATTCTATTCTTCCTTCTAAAGCTTTTGTCAAAGTAACTTCATCAGCATATTCTAAATCACCACCAACAGGTAACCCATGAGCAATTCTTGTTACTTTTATTCCGGTTGGTTTAATTAATTTAGAAATATATAAAGCTGTTGCTTCACCTTCAATATTCGGGTTTGTAGCTAACACAACTTCTGTAACTTGTTCATCGCTTAATCTAATTATTAATTCCCTAATTTTTAATTCTTCGGGACCAATTCCCTCCATTGGAGACATTACACCATTTAATACATGATATAGACCATTAAATTCCCTAGTACGTTCCATAGCAATAACATCTTTAGGGTCTTGTACAACACATATAACTGAACGATTCCTTGATTTGTTACTACATAAATAACATGGATTTACAGCTGTTATATTTTGACATATAGAACAATTAAATAGATTTTTTTTGGTATTAACTAATGCCTTTGCAATTTCTACTACATCATGTTCATCCATTTTTAACGTATAAAATGCTAATCTTTGTGCTGTTTTTGGTCCAATTCCAGGTAATTTTGTAAATCCCTCAATGAGTTTTGCTATTGGTTCAGGATATTGATATGACATATATAATCCTTTCTAGAATAACCCCGGCATGTTTAATCCACCTGTGTATTTACCCAAATCATCAGACACCATTTGATCAACTTGATTTAATGCATCATTAATTGCAGTAAGAATTAAGTCTTGTAACATCTCCACATCTTCTGGATCAACTACGTCCCGATTAATAGTAATACTTAATATCTGTTTATGTCCGTTTGCAACTACTTTTACCATTCCACCACCTGATGTTGTCTCTATTGTTTTATCTTTTAAATCTTCTTGTGCTTTTTCCATTTCTTGTTGCATCTTTTTAACTTGTTTCATCATTTGATTCATATTTTTCATCTTTTAACCTCCTAATCCTTAATTATTAATAGATCCTTGCCAAATAACTCAGTTGTATTATTTATTATTGTATCAGTATTATCACTTTCAAGTTCCTGTTTTTCTGTTTTATTCTCTTTTTCTATAAATTGATTCCATTCTTTTTGCATAGTATTAAATAAATGATATTTTGTTCCTAATTGTTCATAAATTACTTCCTCAATCAATTTTAGATTTTGTTCTTTATTGGTAGTATCCCTATGCATTACATTATTAAACGCTACAATGATTATATCTTTTGTAACACTTACAGGTTCACCATCAAGAAACCATGCATGTACAGTTACTTTTTTTTGTTTAACTTTTTGCAAAATATCAGGCCATGCTTTTAAAACTACTTGTAAATTATCCTCAGATGAGTTTTCATTAATAAGTTTTAATTTTTCATCTATACCTGTTTTCATTTTAACTGGTTGAATTTCTTTCTTATCCTTTTTCTTCATATTGCTATTCCTTAATTCTTCTACTATTACTTCCAATCCCCTGATTTTATCTTGTAAATACTCAATCTCATTATTTGTAGTTGCTTCAGTTTCTTGTGTTTTAGAAAACATTCTTGTAATTTTTATCAAACTTAATTCTAAAATAATACGATTCTGATTAGAAAATTTCATTTCGTTTAGATATTTATTTAATGTCTCTATAATTATGTACAATCGCTCTTCACTATAGTTATTAGCAACCGTTGCAAAGTCTTTGACTAAAATAACTTTTTCTTTCATTTCATCTAATGATGGTGCCGATTTATATAATAATAAATCACGGTAATAATAAACTAAATCCTCTAATATCTTTTGTGATTCTTTTCCTTCATAAAGTAACGCTGTAACTTCATTTAATACTTCAACAGTTTTTCCTTCACTTATTAATTTTGTTATAGAAGAAAAAGTCTGATTTGAAACTCTTCCAGTCAAATTTAAAATATCATTGATATTTATATTTTTCCCAGATGAAGAAAAGACTTGGTCTAATAAGCTTAAAGCATCACGCATTGCGCCTTCGGAATATTTTGCAATTAAAGACAATGCCTGCTCTTCTACATCATACCCTTCAGAATTTGCAATATAATTTAAACTTTCTTTCATAATTTCTGCTGGAATCCTTTTAAAGTCAAACCTTTGACACCTTGAAACAATTGTTAAGGGAATCTTATGAGGTTCTGTTGTTGCTAAAATAAAAATCGCATGTTCAGGTGGTTCTTCCAAGGTTTTTAATAGTGCATTAAAAGCTTCAGTAGTTAACATATGTACTTCATCTATAATATAAACCTTATATTCCGTTTCTGTTGGTGTAAATTTAACATTTTCTCTTATTTCTCTTATTTCATCTACACCCCGATTAGATGCTGCATCAATTTCTACTACATCTAAGATAATTCCTTTTGTTATCCCTTTACATGAAGAACATTCGTTGCACGGCTCTCCATTTTCTCTATGTTCACAATTAATTGCTTTTGCAAAAATTTTGGCTACGCTTGTTTTCCCACATCCTCTCGGACCATTAAACAGGTAGGCATGAGAAAATCTGTTTTGTTTTAATGCATTCTTCAAAGTTTTAGTTATATGATCTTGACCTATAACGTCTTTAAATTTTTGAGGTCGCCAAGCACGATATAACGCTAAATAGGCCATCTTTTACACCCCATTCATAATAATTATTTAAAGCTCTTTCTTCATTTCTATTCTAATATATTATACAAGTTATTATTATTCTTTTCAAAATAAAAAACACCTCTAGTAAAAAAGGTGTTTAGATTATAATTAAGCCGTGCACCTATTATTGATCACAACATATAAGCGAACTCATGTAGTTAGCTCAGATTAGGCTATCCTACAACACATGACAAATTCCACTTACCGCTGCTTTCTTCCGAACCTGACGGAGTTCATAGACTTTCATTGTATAGGACCCAACCGTCAACACTACTTGCAAAAGCCAGACCTTACATGAGAATGACCTCTAATAGGAATTCAACCCTGCTATAGCGGATTGCAGGTTACAGGGCACCGCTACCTCCCCATCTAGCACGACAAATTTAATAATTTTTTTAAATCCTAAAAAAAGGTTCAAATAATATTATACATTTTATAACATCTAATAACAAGTGGATAATCATGTATAAAAGCTAACTTTGTTTAGACTAATCTTAATTCCTTACACAGTCTAATTAATTGTAATCTAATTAATAATATCATTTGTAATTAATACAAAACTCATAGCATATTTTAATCAATATTTAACTATTATTTTAATATGGCGGAGAAGGTGGGATTTGAACCCACGGTACGATAATAGTCGTACAACGGTTTTCGAGACCGTCACCTTAAGCCGCTCAGACACCTCTCCATTAACACCTATGTAATTTTAACACCATAATTATTAATTTTCAATGGATGTTATGGTTATTATATCCATATTCACCATTTTCCTACCATTTGTAATATCAATATTAATAAACCTAATGTCCAAACATATATAGAAAATTTTTTAAGAGATCCATTTTTTAATATTTTTAACATCCATTTTATAGCAACGTACCCAGAAATAGCAGCCGCTAACATGCCTACAATTAAAGGAATATAGCCAACAATAAGAAGAAAATCTTTATTAGTATATATTTTAAGTACTTGTAAAACAACTCCACCTAATATTGCTGGTAAAGATATTAAAAACGAAAATGTTGCTGCATCTTCTTTTTTTATTCCCCTAAAAATTGCGCCAGCTATAGTTAATCCTGATCTTGAGATTGCAGGCATTATTGCAGCACCTTGTAAAGTTCCAATTACCAAAGCATCTAAGTATTTTATATCCTTTAATCCTTTATACCCTTTGTTTTTATTATTGTCTGCTATCCATAATATCAGCCCTGTTATTAAGAATTCCCACCCTATTGTTACACCTGTTTTTGATATTTCTTCAAACATATCCTTAAATATTAAGCCTATTAATGAAGTGGGAATAGTTCCTATTATTAATAATTTTAATAATTTATCAGATGGTTTTTTTAATAGATAAATAATTTGATCCCAAAAAACAATTGTAACAGATATAAATGTTCCAAAATGTAACATTGTGTCTAAGAATAAGCCTGCCTCAGCTAAACCGAACAACTTTCTTCCTAAAACTAAATGTCCCGTCGAACTTATTGGTAAAAATTCTGTAACTCCTTGAATAATTCCTAAAATAATTGTTTTAAGTAATTCCTCCATCATATCCTCCTAAAGAAAAAATAAGAAGCAATATCAAATTGATATCGTATCTTATTCTAACTTGGACAAAATTATGATATTGGAATTTATTTATCCAATTATTATTCTTTCTGATGGATAATTAATTTTTGATGCTGTCCTATTTTCTTTAAATAAAAATAGCAATAATAGTACTCCTATTCTTCCTATAAACATCAGAATTGTAATCAATACTTTTCCCGCATCTGATAAATCACCAGTTATACCCATGGAAGATCCTGTTGTTCCAAATGCTGATGATACTTCAAATATTATCTGTATAAGTGAGAACCTCTCTCCTTCAAATATACCAAGCATAACAATACTCGTTCCTAGTAAAATTGCTGCAGTAATAAAAACAACAAAACTTTTTAATATATCTTCTTGTTCAATCCTTCTTTTAAAAACCATTAAATCCTTTTTACCTTTAATAAAGGATATTAATGCCAATACAATTACCGCAAAAGTAGTTGTTTTTATTCCACCTCCAACACTTGATGGACTTGCACCAATTACCATCAAAATGGAGATAAAAAATAAAGTGTGAGTATTAAAAACTGAGACATCAATTGTTGTAAATCCGCCACTTCTTGCAGTAACAGAATTAAATAAAGAATAAAATAATTTTTCATGCCATGCCATACCAGCAAAAGCAGCATTATTTTCAAAAATTAATATTAATGCCCATCCAGCTAATAAAAGCAAAAAGAAAGTAATTGTTGTTAATTTTGTAAATAAAGAAAATCTAAAATTTCTTTTGTTTTGTTTAGTTGAAATGTAATTTTTTAGTTCTATTAGAACAGGAAATCCTATTGCACCAAAGATAATTAATATCATAGTAATAGATTGTACAAAATAATCATTTGAAAACTTAATTAATGAATTTCCAAATATATCAAACCCAGCATTGGTAAAGCCAGCAATTGCGTGAAATGTCCCATAAAAGTATGCATCATACCAATTCGAATAATATCTCAAGAAATATGTACCTATAATTAGAGCACTAATAAATTCTATAGTAAACGCCATTACGAGAACTTTTTTCATCAATATTACTAATCCGGAAAAATCAGATCTATTCTGATCAATCATAATCAATTGTCTTTCTTTTAATCCTATTTTTCTTCCAGTCACAACCCATAAAAAGGTTCCTAAAGTCATTATCCCAATTCCACCAAATTGAATAAATACTAGTAAAATTATTTTCCCTGCTACATTAAACGTTTCTGCTGTATTCACTGCTGTTAAACCTGTAACAGTCACAGCACTAGTTGCTGTAAATAATGCATCAACAATTGAAATAGAAATTCCATCTTTATGAAAGATAGGCAGCCATAACAAAATTGTACCCAATATAACAGCGACTAAATAGGCTATTACTATAACCTGTACACCTGTAAGATTTTTTTTCTTTGTATTTCTTTCACTCAAAATATTAGCACCCCTTTTTTGTAATCCTTAATACACAAAATTACAAAAAGTAAAAAATTATAATGCATATTGTAACACAATATTAAAAATTTAAATATTTCTATTTTTTAAATCTATCTTTTGTTCTTAATTTTGAGAAAAACTCCTTAAGTAATATTGAACTCTCTTCTTCTAAAATACCACTTGTTATTTTTACTTTATGGTTAAAGCGATCGTCTTGTAGTAAATTTAACAAAGTTCCTGCACAACCTGCTTTAGGATCGCATGTACCATAAACAACTTCTCTGATTCTTGCTTGAACCAGTGAACCCGAACACATTTGACAAGGTTCCAATGTTACATATAATATACAACCGTCTAATCTCCAATTATTTAATACCTTGCTCGCTTCTTGTATTGCTAATATTTCTGCATGTGCAATTGGATTTTTTAATGTTTCTCTCAGATTATGGGCACGTGCAATTATTTCACCCTCCTTAACAACAACAGCTCCAATAGGTACTTCACCTAATTGTTCAGCCTTTTTAGCTTCAATAAGTGCTTGTCCCATAAATTTAATATGTTCTATATTACTAATATTCTTATACATTGATTTAGCTACCTTTCAAAAACTGATACATAAATTATATATTTTATAAATTGTAAAACAAGTAAAAAAAAGATTGTGTTATATTTCACAATATGATAATCTTGTTGTATATAACAAATTACTATTTGTTCTATATACTCCAACTCTTTTTTTTTAAAGGTGCAACTTTTAGGTTGCTCTTTTTTTGTATTTATATGATATTTGTCACAATCTTTCTATTAAAGATATTTTATAATTAAATTTTTTATATACGTTTTTGTAATAATAATTAGTATTCACAATTTTACTATGGTTTTATCTATATAAAAAGCAATGGTAATATATTTAACCATTGCTAAGTTTTTAAATGGTATGCCCGGAGGGAATCGAACCCCCGACACCAAGTTTAGGAAACTTGTGCTCTATCCTACTGAGCTACGGGCACATAATATAATAATATTATTCTACATACAAAAAAAAGCCGTAAGGCTATGTTTTTATGGCGGAGAGGGTGGGATTCGAACCCACGGTACGCTCACACGCACGCTGGTTTTCAAGACCAGTGCCTTAAACCAAGCTCGACCACCTCTCCATGTTAAACTGTCAACAAAAGATATAATAGCATATTAATATAAACAAATTCAAGCTTTTTTTTAAAAAGTTATTGGATTAAATAGTAATTCATTCTAATTTGACAGTTTATATATAATTCTTTCTACCCTTATATATAATTATTTTTATGAGATTTTTTCAATACCACCCATATACTTTCTTAATACTTCTGGTATAGTTACACTTCCATCTTCTTGTTGATAATTCTCTAATATTGCTGCTACTGTTCTTCCTATTGCTAAGCCAGACCCGTTTAATGTATGTACAAATTCCGGCTTATCATTTTTGCTTCTTCTAAATTTTATATTAGCTCTCATTGCTTGAAATGATTCAAAATTACTTATTGAAGATATTTCTCTATATGTATCGTAACTTGGTAACCAAACCTCTAAATCATATTTCTTTGCCGCTGTAAAACCTAAATCTGCTGTACACATATTAAGAATTTGATATGGTAAATTTAATAATTGCAATACCTTTTCAGCATCACTAACCAATTTTTCTAATTCTAAATATGAATCCTCAGGTTTAACAAATTTAACCAATTCTACTTTATTAAACTGGTGTTGTCTAATTAATCCTCTTGTATCTCTGCCGGCCGACCCTGCTTCAGATCTAAAACAAGCACTAAAAGCAGCATAATATTTTGGTAAAACACTATTATCGAGTATTTCATCACGATGAATATTAGTTACAGGAACCTCAGCTGTAGGAATAAGAAAATAATCTGTTTCCTGTAATTTAAAAGCATCTTCTTCGAATTTGGGTAACTGTCCTGTTCCAATCATGCTATTCCTATTTACTATATATGGTGGTAATATTTCTTCATAACCGTGAACATCAACATGTAAATCCAACATAAAGTTAATTAGTGCTCTTTCTAATCTTGCCCCAAGGCCCTTATAAAATACAAATCTTGAACCAGCTACTTTTGCAGCGTTTTCAAAATCAAGTATCCCTAATTTCTCAGCTACCTCATAATGCGGTTTAGGATTAAAATCAAATTTTGGCTTTTCTCCCCATAGGCGACTAACAACATTGTCATCTTCAGATTTTCCAACTGGCACACTTTCATGTGGTATATTTGGAATTTTCAACATTATATCATTTATTTGTCTCTCATATTCCCTGATATTGTCATCAATATCTTTTATCTTATCGCCTACTTCTCTCATTTTTATTATAAGATTTTCTGCATCTTCACCAGCTTTCTTTAAGCTTGCAACTTCTTTAGAAACATTATTTCTTACGTTTTTCAATTGTTCTACTTCTTTTAACGAATCTCTTCTTTTTAGATCTAATACTGTGAAATTATCAATCTCATTAATTTTTTCATTACGATTTTCTAAAGCAATTTTTACTTCTTCTAAATTATTTCTTAACAATTTAATGTCTAACATTTTTATTTCCCTCCTATCTTAATAAAGCCGAACTTTGTTCAAATAGGGTTTTATCTAGAAAACAAAAAACACTCATCCCCTATAAAAAGGGACGGTGTTCGCCGCGTTGCCACCCTAATTGCCTAATAATAATTATAGACCACTTATTTAATAACGGTTAATCTCCGTGTTTTCTTACTATGTTCAGAAAACCACTCAGGAATTGATTCTTTAGGTTAATTGATCGGTTTTCACCAAAACACCGACTCTCTAAAACAATTAATTCCTAAATACTATCTTCCATCATTGCTTTTAATATTTTAATAATATTTATTATATCAGATTTTACCCTTATATTGGTATCATTTAATTATTTATATACATATATTCATTCACCATATTAATAAAATACCCATGCATCCTAGAATCATCCGTTAACTCAGGATGAAAGGCTGAACACAATAAATGTCCTTGTCTAGCTGCAACTATTTTATTTTCATATTTTGCTAAGATTTTAACATTTTCACTTACCTCTATTATGTAAGGTGCTCTAATAAAAACGGCTCGAAAATCTTTTGCAATTCCATCTACTTCTATATCAACTTCAAAACTTTCCTTTTGTCTTCCAAAGCCATTTCTTTCTGCTGTAACATCCATTAGTCCAAGATTGCTTTCGTTCAATGCACTTATTTCTTTAGCTAAAATAATTAATCCTGCACAAGTTCCAAATATAGGCTTCTTTTGTTGACTAAATTCATTTATCGCTACATCAAAGCCATATTTTATCATTAATTTTCCTATTGTTGTGCTTTCACCACCAGGTATTATTAATCCATCTATATCTTTTAATTGCTCATTTTTTTTTACAGCTAGACCTTCATGCCCAATTTGTTCAATTAATTTTATATGTTCCTTTATAGCACCTTGTAAAGCTAATACCCCAATTTTCATCTTCTTCTTACCAACCTCGTTCAGCCATTCGTTCGTTTTTAGCTAATGAAGATATTTCTATTCCTCTCATTGGATTACCTAATCCTTTAGAAAGTTCGGACATCAATTTATAATCATCATAATGAGTTGTTGCTTCTACAATAGCACGTGCGAATTTCTCAGGATTATCTGATTTAAATATACCTGAACCAACAAAAACTCCATCTGCTCCTAACTGCATCATTAATGCAGCATCTGCAGGTGTAGATACTCCTCCAGCGGCGAAGTTAACTACTGGCAATTTACCATGTTCATGTATATAAAGTAGCAATTCATAAGGAGCACTAATATTTTTCGCCTCAGCCATTAATTCATCTCGTGACATGCTTTGAACACTGCGAATTTGACTCATCATCATTCTCATATGTCTAACTGCTTCAACTATATTTCCAGTCCCTGGCTCACCTTTTGTTCGAAGCATTGAAGAACCTTCACCAATTCTACGCAAAGCTTCTCCTAAATCTCTAGCCCCATTTACAAATGGAACCGTAAATTGACTTTTATCTATATGATAGACTTCATCTGCAGGAGTTAAAACTTCGCTTTCATCTATATAGTCAACTCCCATAGATTCTAATATTCGTGCCTCAACAAAATGTCCGATTCTGGCTTTTGCCATAGCTGGTATTGATACTGAATTCATAACCTCTTCAATTATTTTCGGATCTGCCATGCGGGCTACTCCGCCAGCAGCTCTAATATCGGCTGGAACTCTTTCTAGAGCCATAACTGCTACTGCTCCAGATGCTTCAGCTATTTTTGCCTGTTCGGCATTAACAACATCCATTATTACTCCGCCTTTTTGCATTTCTGCCATACCACGTTTTACGCGTACTGTTCCTGTTTCAACCATATGTATCACTCCTATTTATAAACATATTTATTATAAGTCAATTATTTTTAATTAAAAAATATTTTTTATGCTATCAACTATTGTTGAAAAAACATCGCCAGTTACATTAATTATTTTTCTAAAAAAAAGTCTAATCCAACTAGCCTTTTCTACATCTTCCATTGCAATTAAATCTACTGCTTCTGTAGACTTAATAAAATCATTCAAATATTCATAATTATGCTCCCCTAGATAGTCATAAGTTATATGACCAACAGTATCCCCACTATTAATCGGAGCAGTTAATATATCATTTATAACAATAGTAGGAACGTATAAATCCTTTTCCCCATTTTTTGCTAAGACCTTAAAGGTATTTTTTGCTGAAACAGATACCTCAGTCTCTTTTCCCTTTTCTATTGATATTTTTTCAGCACCAATAACTGGTTCCTTAGCATCAACTAGAGTAATCATTTCATAATTAGCAAAACCATAGTCTAATAATTTCTCTGTTTCGTTAAATCGACTTATTTCACTAATCGCACCAAAAATTACACTTATTAATCTAATATTATCCCTTTTAGCAGTAGCTGTAAAGCAATAGCCAGCTTGATTTGTATGTCCAGTCTTTAGCCCATCAACTCCCTCATATTCAAAAACCAAACCTGGTAACATAAAATTCCAACTTTTAAATATTACTCCATCGCGAAACTCAATACTTGGTTGTCCATTTATCTCTAAACTTTGTGGAAAATCATTTATGAGGTGCCATGCTAAAATTGCAGCATCTCGAGCAGACATAACGTGTTCTCCATTAATATTTGGTTCATATTCGCCTAACTCATCCGCTGGATAACCTGTGCTCGTTAAAAAATGAGTTTGTTTCATACCAAGTTCTTGAGCTTTATCATTCATTAGTTTAACAAATTCTGTTTCAGAATTTGCAATATATTCAGCTAATGCAACCGTTGCGTCATTAGCTGAAGCAACTGCCATTGCATCAAATAATTCAGCTACCGTATGTTCTTCCCTAGCAACCAAATAAACAGCTGATCCTCCAGAAGAACCTAACCAACCAGCATATTCGCTTGCTATAACATTATCGTTCCATTTTAATTTTCCATCATTAATATATTCCAATACTATATACTCTGTCATCATTTTAGTCATACTAGCAGGAGGTAAGGCTAAATCAATATTATTACTATATAATATTTTACCTGAATTATTATCAACAAGTATTGCTGTTTTAGCGTTAATATCTAAATCAGGTGCTGCTAGTACAAAATTAAAACTAAATAATGGTATTATTAAAGTAGATATCATAAGTCCTATAAATATTTTCCATAATTTGTCCAATAGAAACACCTCTATTTTAAAAAGCTTTTTTTCGTAGAAAAAATAGGGAAATATCTCCCTATGTAGATAACTTTAACTTGTTACAAAAATTCCTTACTATATATAAAATCAATTACCTTTCCAAAATATTACTTTATCTTTCATATATAGAGTAATTAGGCGATTCCTTTGTAATCTGTACATCATGTGGGTGGCTTTCCCTTAAGCCTGCACCAGTAATTTTAATAAACTGCCCATTATTAATAAGTTCTTCTATTGTTTTTGCTCCACAATATCCCATTCCTGCGCGTAACCCTCCAACTAATTGATAAAGAGTATCTTCTAATGGACCTTTATAGGCTACTCTGCCCTCTATACCTTCAGGTACTAATTTTAAACTGTTTTCTTGAAAATATCTATCTTTGCTCCCTGCATTCATCGCACCAATAGATCCCATACCTCTATATACCTTATATCTTCTACCTTGATATGTCTCAAAATCCCCTGGACTTTCATCTGTTCCCGCAAGCAAACTACCTAGCATAACTGCATTTGCGCCTGCCGCTATTGCTTTTGTAATATCACCAGAATATTTAATGCCACCATCAGCTATTATCGCTACTCCATACTTTCTAGCAACAGTTGCACATTCATAAATTGCTGTAATTTGTGGTAACCCTATTCCAGCAACTACTCTAGTTGTACATATAGAACCTGGTCCAATACCAACTTTAATTATTGAAGCTCCTGCCTCTATTAAATCTTTTGTAGCGTCTCCTGTTGCAACATTACCTGCAATAATTATTAAATGAGGATATGAATCTCTTATTTTTTTTATGGTATCAATAACACCTTTACTATGCCCATGCGCTGTGTCAACAACTACAACATCTGTCCCAAACTTAACTAATGCTTCAATACGATCAAACGTATCTCTAGATACTCCTACTGCAGCCCCAACAATTAAACGACCGTATTCATCTTTAGCTGAATCAGGAAATTTTATTGCTTTTTCTATATCCTTTATTGTGATAAGTCCCTTTAATTTATTGTATTTATCAATAATAGGCAATTTTTCAATTTTATATTTTTGTAATATTTCCTTTGCTTCATCAAGCGTAGTTCCAATTGAGGCAGTAATTAGGTTTTCCTTAGTCATAACTTCTTTTATTTTAATCGAATAGCTTTCAATAAATCTTAAATCACGATTAGTTATTATTCCTACAAGCTCATTATTATCATTTACAATTGGCACTCCAGAAATTCGATATTTCCCCATTAATTCTTCTGCATCTAATAATGTATGATCCGGTGATAAAGAAAATGGATTAGTTATAACTCCACTCTCAGAACGCTTAACACGATCAACCTCTTCTACTTGTTCTTCAATTGACATGTTTTTATGAATTATTCCTATGCCACCTTGCCTTGCCATAGCAATAGCCATTTTTGATTCAGTTACTGTATCCATTCCAGCACTTAATATTGGTATATTCAAGTGTAGTTTGCTCATCTCAGTTTTAACTTCTACATCCCTTGGCAAAATTTCTGACTTTGCAGGAATCAATAAAACATCATCAAATGTTAATCCTTCACGTTTAAACTTTCTATCCCACATAAATCTTTTCCCTGCCTTCTTTTTAATTATAATTATATAAGTTTAACAAAGCCAATTTTTACTGTCAAGAAATCAAAATAATATTAATTTAAAATTTATCTAATACTATTTGTGAATATTAGTTATTAAATAATATGGAGATGTTTATGTGAATAAAATCCATTATATATTCTGTGAAAATCCTTATAAAAAAATGTGGGACTACTTTTTATTTTTTGAAAATGAATAAGTATAAAAAATTTCACGATAAAATCTTGGA
>CAZIGM010000025.1:0-28796 GCA_964538675.1 uncultured Bacillaceae bacterium
TATGTTTTTAATAATGATTTTTTTGCTGGGCAGTCATACACCCAGTCACATACTTATACATTATTACCTGTGGCTATAATTATAGGTGGAAGTTTATTTGATAAAATCAGATGGTTCAATGTTGTTGTTTTTCTAGTATCAATAATTCTGATGTTTTCTATGGGAGCAAGAGGTCCAATAGTATGTGTTGTGATGTATCTTGTTCTAAAATCAATAATAATGTATAAGTTTAAACCTAAACGAGCTCTGTTAATTAGTGCTATTATCTTAACTGGAATTATACCAGTATACGTTTATTTTTATAAAATTTTGGCTAATATGCTCACTATATTTCAAAAAATGAATCTTAGCACGAGGACAATTCTTAGATTGATGGAGGGGAGTTTTTTTGAGGATAGTGCAAGAGGCTTATTGGCAAAACATTCAATAGATTTAATTAAAAAGTATCCAATATCAGGGGTTGGTGTAGGTAATGAAAGAATACTACTCATTAATAAAATGGGTAGTAATGGTACATTATCAGAAGCAATGGGTTGGTATCCACATAATATCTTTTTGGAGATATTATTACACTTTGGTATTTTCATTGGTGGCGCAATCGTCTTTTTTATTATTAAAATACTCTGCACAACCATTTTCAAAAATATAAATAAAGATGGCACTGATATTGTCTGTATTTTTGTTGGAATAGGCCTTTTTCCTTTACTTTTCACAGGGAGTTATATTACATCGCCTTTATTTTTCGCCTTATTAGGAGTTTGTTTATCTCAATACAAAAAGTTAAGGCGACCTTATGCAAAAAGATATATGGACAAAAAATTTGCATGTTAAGGGGGGATTTATAACGACTATTTATAATAAAGTGATTTTTAAATTAAAAAGAAACACTTTCTGGAAAAGTGTAATCACCTTAGTTTCTGGAACTGCTTTGGCTCAAGCTATAGGATTATTTACTACTCCCATAGTTAGTCGATTATATGACCCTAAAGCATTCGGAGAGTATGGGATAATTATCTCTACGGCCACAATTATAATGAGTATTGTGACTCTAGGTTTAAATTCTGCAGTAATGGTTCCGAAAGACGAAGATGAATGTGACGATGTATTTATGGTTACTTTTTTTACAACATTATTCCTATCAACATTAATACTTATAATTATGATTGCAATAAGTCCAAAGATACACTTTTTCGATTCAGGAACTCATTATATAGTATCCTGTTTTTTAGTATATATATTTGTTGTTACAAATTGTTTAAAAGGTATTTTAAATATATATATAAATCGAAAAAAATTAAATCGAATATTATTTTACAATTCTCTTATAGGTGCCATTGCAACATTATTTATTACAATTCCATTGGGAATACTAAAATTAGGAAGCTTTGGCTTGATTATTGCAGGAATTGTTGCTGGTATTGTTTCAATTATACAGATGGTATATCATGCAAATCCATTTAAAAGGTTACCTAATATATCTATTTTCAAAGGTATATTTAAAAAATATAAAGATTTTACACTCTATCAGTACCCATCAAATTTTCTTGAAAATTCTGCAGTTCAGTTACCTACACAGTCATTTTCAGCGGCATTCGGTAATGCAAACCTAGGCTCTTATTCCATGTGTGAGAAATTGCTTGGTATTCCTATTAGATTAATAGGTGCACCAATAAATACAATCTATTTTAGAACTGCGTCGGAGTATTTTAAGGAAGGTAAAGATTTGGCTGATTTTACGCTATCTTTGATAATCAAGATTATGTTAGTAGCCTTCTTACCTATTATGGTTGTTGTATTCTGGGGTGAACAATTATTTTCATGGGTATTAGGTGTTGAATGGGTAGAAGCTGGTAAATTAGCGTCATTTCTTGTACTTCAATATGCATTGATGTTCTGTCAAAATTGTACTTCGTATTGTAGGGTTGCAATAGGAAAACAAAAAGTGAATTTGATAGCTAGTATCTTACGTTTGGCAGTTGTGGGTTTTTCAATTGCTGTTGGTATATGTTTATTTGGGGATTTATTAAATACAATAATCTGTTTTACAGTTGGTACTTCATTATATCTTATTATCGATATGGCAATTAACTTTTACTGTATGGGAAAGTATTGGATAAAATATACTCTATTTGCTTCTATTTATTTTTCATCAGTTTCACTTTTGTGGATTTTAGCCAGTATAGCAAATTAATCTAACTGAAGATATTTTTGTATTGGAATAAAAATATTAAGAGAATTAAGTCTTAATAGAAATAGAGTGGAGTTTATATGAATATATATAATGAAAAGAGAGTCTTGTCTATCTTTTTAACATTAATATGGATGGCTGTTATTTTTATCTTATCAGATCAACCAGCTAATGAATCAAATGAACTAAGTTTAAAAGCGGCAAATACTATTATTAAAACTATTGAAAAGGTTAATCTAATTGAAACAGAAACAGAAATAAAAAGAGTGGATATGATAGAACAATCTAATTATATAGTAAGAAAATATGCTCATGTCTGGATATATTTGTTCTTAGGTATATTACTCTTTAATGCCATTAGAGTATATAAATATAATGGCTTTAAGCACTTCATCTATACACTCTTACTATGTATTGTTTATGCTATATCAGATGAATTCCATCAATTATTTGTTCCTGGCAGGAGTGGAAAGGCAACTGATGTATTAATAGATTCGATTGGTTCTTTAATAGGGATAAGCATGTATGTATTAGTAACTAATAGTATAAAGATTTTTAAAACTAATGATAATCTTAAGGATTAATATTTAGTCTGAAAGGGAGATCTTATGTATAATACTGTACTTACATTTGTTTATCTAACTGTGATTTATTTAAGCTTTATATTTCGAGGTTCTTTTTTTCAATATGAACAAACTATATTTGCTTTTGCTCTACTAATTATCTTTATTATATGGTTTATAAAAAAATATAATAATTGCGAAAGTTTTATCTTTAATTATCAAGATGGATTGTTTTTAGTGATTATATTAGGATATATTATCAGTTTAATAAATCCAGTAGATTCTATAGGAGCCTTAAAAGAATTCTACCTTATCCTTATTTATTTTTTTGTATATTTAATGGGTAAGAATTTTTTATATAGTTACAAAAATTTATTTATAGGATTTCTTCTTATTTTAACAAGTTTCAAGTCAATAGCAGGCTTACTTACATACTTTGGCTGTAAAATACCTTTTGCTTCCTTATATTTAAGCAATAGGATTGGTTCATTATTTCAATATCCAAATACACTAGCTGCAATAAATATTGTTGGCGTTGTAGTTATGCTTGGATTAATACTATTTCATAAATCTATAATCATTCGTGTTATTAGCTTTATGTTATTTATCACTAATTTATTAACTTTCATATTAACAATATCTCGTGGGGGTCTTCTTGTATTTGTTTTTATTTTTTTTATCTACTTGCTAGTCTTACCAAAGGAAAAAAGGATATCTTATTTTTTATACAATGCACTAGGTTTTGCAATTATTTTGGTCTATCTAAAAGGTTTTACTCAGTCGTTTGGAAATTTTGAAATGGGTACTAAATACCTAGCTCTTTCTTTACTTACAGCATTTATATTATTTCTAATTTTAGATTATTTAATAAAGAGATTTAATTTATCAAACAAAAAGAATTATCTATATGGAATTGTAGCAATAACATGTAGTTTAATATTGTTCACTTTCCTTTGTGACAACTTACTTCCAGAAAATATACTCAATAGATTAAAAGATATTAATTTTAGTACAGTTAATGTAAAACTTAGACTGAATTTTTATGAAGCTGCTTTTGGAATAATTAAGGATCATCCTTTTGGAATAGGAGGAGAAGGTTGGGCAAGCATATATTATGATTACATCCCTAATTTCTTTATAGCTAGAGAAGTTCACTCGCATCCATTACAGATAGGTGTCGAAGCAGGAATTTTAGGAATGATTGGTTTTATTTCTTTCAGCTTATATACAATTTATATATTTATTAAGGGTTATTATTTAGAGCATTCAGAAACTAGATATTATTATCTAATTATGGGTCTATCTTTTTTAGCTTTATTCTCGCATAGTTGGATTGATTTTGATATGTCATATTCCTCTGTAGCTTTTTTGTTCTATGCTTTGGCTAGCCAAGTACCAAAGACAAATAATTTTATATTAGGTTTTAAAAAATATAAAAAAATTATATTCTCTATTTTTCTTATTTTAACAGTTTGCTTAGTTATTGGACTAGGAAAAATGTTGATTGGATCATACTATAAAGTTCACGGTGAGGATTTGTTAGATGAGGGCGAATACATAAAAGCTGTTAGTTCTTTTGAAGATGCAATCAAATGGATACCTAACGATAGCATGAGTTATTTATATATCTTGATGTTTAAAGAAGATATAACTCTAAACGAAAGAGATCAATTATTGGAACAAGCCTACAAATATAATAGCTACAAGCCAGAAATAATTCATTATTATTTAAAGGGTAAGATGGAATTAGGTCAATATGAAGAAGCCTATAGACTCGCGTCATTACTTGTGAAAAGACAACCACTAAAGGAAAATTTTACACTCTTTTTTGATAGTGCAAGATATAGCATTAAAAATGCTATAAACAAAGAGAATATGGAAAACTTAATTAATTACAGCCAAGAGGTATTAAATATATATAGTTTATCAAAAGAGTATGATTACAATTTGCGAGAAGTGGATAATCTAGTTTTAGGGCAGGCTTATTTCATAGATAATAATTATTTAAAAGCTGAGAAACAATTTATTTTAGCGAGAAACAACAATTTTATAAAAGCTGAATCCGAGATGTGGTTAATACTAACCTATGAAAAGTTAGGAGAAATAGAAAAGAGTGAAAACTTATTTAATAAACCGTTAAATCGGTTTTTACCCAAAAATGATAATTATCTATATCTTAAACAGATATTTTAGTAAGAATATTAAACGAAATTAATAATAAATTAGGATAAAGGAGGTAAAAAAAAATGAAAAAAGGGATTTTTGTTATTCTAGTGTTTGTTCTTATTTTATTCTCTGCTTATCCTGCTTTTGCAGTAGGTACAGTAACTGATCAAACTTATGGAAACTTATATGAGAGATTTAACGATTTACGAGATGTGGACTTAGGAGTAGCTGCACCATCATTAGCAAAAGCTGTTGATGCTGGAATTTTTAGAGGTGATACTTCTGGGAGTCTTAGACCATTTTCACCTACCAAAGGCACTGAGCTAGTAATAGTAATGCTTCGAGTATTAGGTTTAGAAAACGGTTCAGGAAATGAAATTAAAATAGCAATAGACACAGGGCTTTTAACTCAAGACGATCCTATTTTAACAGGTGGTTTAACTAGAGAGGTTACACGTGTTGAAGCGTTAGTATTTATAGCTAAGGCATTAAATATTCAACCTGACTATGGTACTTCTCCTTTTAGTGACAGCTCAGACCCTTATATTACTGCCTTATATAATCAAGGCTTAGTAAAAGGTTATGGCGATGGAACTGTTGGATATGATAGACCATTGACACGTGCAGAATTAGCGATTTTAATTGATCGTATGTTAGATTCTCTTTAAAAAGGGTACACAAAAATAAACTCCATTATTGAGCTTTTATAATTTAATAATGGAGTTTATTTTTTTTTTGTAATTAAAAAACAAAAAAGAACAAATAATAACATAATGAAATTATTTAAGGAGAAAAATTAATGAATGATATTTTCATTTTGCTTTTTAGAACTTTGTTAATATACTTCTTTGTACTGGTTGTATTAAGACTTATGGGAAAAAGAGAGATAGGGAAACTATCTATATTTGATTTTGTTGTTTCTATTATGATTGCAGAATTAGCTATTTTGGTAATAGAAGATACAGAAATATCGCTTTTAAGAGGAATTGTGCCGATAGCAACTTTAATGGCAACACAAATTATTCTGTCTTATATTACATTAAAAAGTAAAAAGATTAGGGAGTTAGTTGAAGGACAACCAGTTATATTGGTTCAAAATGGTAAAATTAAAGATAAAGAGATGGAAAGACAAAGATATACTATTGATGATTTACTTACACAAGTAAGAGAGAAAAATATTAATAACCTTGCTGATGTAGAAATGGCTATTTTAGAGACATCTGGTAAGTTAAGCGTTTTTCCTAAACCAGGGAAATCACCGGTCACTAAAGAAGATTTACATCTTGAAGGTAACAATTATAGTGGGATGCCCATTCCACTTGTTGCAGATGGAAGAATAATGAGCAGGAGCTTAAAACAAATAAAAAAAGATGAGCTTTGGTTAAAAAAACAATTATCAAAAGAGGGATATAATAATATAAAGAACATTTATTACGCAAGTATTGACCCAACAGGTAATTTCTTTATTGATCCTAAAGATGTTTAAGAGTGTTAATTTTATTTCCTATCCAAGGGATTTTTTCGAAATCCTGTTTTTTTATTACCTTTGAAAGCATTAGAAGATAAAAGTATACTAAACAAAAGATAATGGTCATTAATAATAAGCGTAATGGAATTGAAAAGGAAAGAAAAGAGTTGTTTATTATGTAATATGTTATATATCCGATTATTAGTCCAGAAATACTAATTTTTATAATTGATTTTAGATCAATGCTATAGCCGATTATATGAATTACACTGCGGAAATGAAGTAGGGTTACTAAAACTAAGCCTATGTTAATAGATATTGCTACACCATTTATTCCAAGCTCTGGTCTCGATGCTAAGATTAAGATGGCTATTGTTTTTATTATGGAACCTGTTATACTATTTTTCATTGATACTTTTGCTTTATCTAAACCTTGTAAAGTTGCTGATAGTGGTTTTTGAAGATATAGAAAAACGCCAAACGGAGCGAGAATTTTAATCAATTCTCCTACTTCTACATTATTAAATAAAGCTATGGCAATTAAATCAGCGGTGATATAAAAAAATACTGCTGCTCCTATTCCTATGATAAATGCAACTTTTAAAGTTTGATGAAGTCGTCGATAGATTGTTCGAATATCTTTTTTTGCATTAGCTTCACTTACTGCTGGTATTAGAGATTCTGACAAAGAGTTTGTAATTACTGTTGGGAAGTAGATAATGAGCAAAGCCATCCCCGTAAGTTGACCGTATTGGGAAGTAGCAATACTTGTTGTTACTCCTGCTAAGGCTAAACTATGAGCAACTATGCTAGGCTCAAGAAAATATGCGAATGAGCCGAAAATTTGACTAGCGGTAATTGGTATTGCAAGACGAGATATTTTACTAGATATCTCTTTATTTGTTTTATATAGTGAATGTTTTTTTATTTGTTTTTTATCCCTATTTATAATATATGTTAGCAACAAAACGATAAAACCAGTGACTTCTCCAATTACCATACCCACCATAGCACCTGCTGAGGCGTATTCAATTCCATATGGTAAAAGGTACAGCGAGAGAAACATTCCGAATATCATTCTAAGAATAGTTTCCATAATTAATGAAGTTGCTGTAGGTATCATATTTTGTTTACCTTGAAAATATCCTCTTAATATTGAAGATATTGATATAATAGGAATGATAGGTACAATTGCTAATAAAGTTAGATAAACTCTTTCATCGGTTAATAAATATTTTGATATAAATGGGATTAGCAAATAAAAGAGTGTGGAAATAATTAATGATATTGGAATAACTATAGAAAGTGAAATAAAAAGAATTCTTCTTTCCATATATTTGTCTTGCTTTGCATTAGCTTCAGCTACTAATTTGGAGACAGCGATTGGTAAGCCTGCTGTAACAATAGTAATAAGCATTATTAAGGTTGGGAAAGCCATCTGGTATAAACCAATAGCTTCTGAACCAATAAATCTTGATAAGAAAATACGATATACAGTACCTAATCCACGAGTGATTAATCCACCTACAACTAATATCATGGTCCCCTTAATAAATGTTTGCTTCATTAATATTTCCCTACTTTCAGTAATTTTTTGATGCTAGTCTATATATATTTATTAAGAGTAAAACTCATGATTAAATTTGTAGGATATAGGAGAGAGAAAAATGAATGATGCGTTTTATATTATTTTTATTAGCATGTTTCCTGTTATAGAATTAAGGGGTGCGATACCTATCGGAATTGGAATGGGGATGCCGACATGGGAGGTATTAATTTTAAGTATAGTAGGTAATTTAATACCAATCCTACCTATATTGATATTATTTCAACCAATAAGTAAAATCTTTTTAAAGTTTCAATGGTATAATAATTTTTATAACTGGTTATATAAAAGATCATTAAATAAAGGTAAAAGCAAATTAGATAAATACGGAGCTGCAGGATTATTTATTTTGACAGCTATTCCCCTGCCTACAACAGGTGCTTGGACGGCATCATTAATTGCGGCTTTCTTAGGAATAAAGATAAAATATTCTTTTATTTCTATATCATTAGGGGTAGTTACGGCAGGATTAATTGTATTAATACTTAGTAATGTGATTTTATAGAAGAAAAATAATATAAAATATCGTATAATGATAAATATAATTATTATGAAAAGTGGTGATTCTTATATGGAAATAATGGAAACAGATGAATTAAATAGGCAGGTAGAGGACTTGTGCCACAGCAAGGCGAAAGAATTTAATCTGATGGGGTATAAAAATATAACTGGTGAATTAGTATGGGAATGTGTCTATGAAAGATATAATGGTGAATTACCACGATTACATAAAATTGTAAATGATATATTATCTTTAAAAGTAACGACCTATATGAATTGGATGATGATGAAGGCTTATAAAGGTTCAGAGATATAATATTATTTCTGACCTTTTTTATTTGCAGAGATGTAAGCAAATAGATATAATTGTACTATTGAATTTAAAAGGAGGACAAGCTTAAAATGTTACGTCTTAATCGATTAATCGGACTAATAATTATTGTTGTTGTACTATCAGTATTGATGGTAGTTACGATTGGCGATGTTTTGGATAATGTTATCCTAGGATTAGATTTACAAGGCGGATTCGAAGTACTATATGAGGCAAGTAACGCTAATGGTGATGAGGTTACTAAGGATGCCTTAAAGGAAACAGCAGCCGCAATTGAAAGAAGGATTGATGTTTTAGGTGTTACAGAAACATCTATAAATATTGAGGGTAGTGATCGAATTAGAATACAGCTTGCAGGTGTTACCGATCAAGATGCTGCTAGAGAGTTACTTGGTAAGCCAGCTAAGCTTACTTTTAGGAATTCTGATAATGAGATACTTATGGATGGTACAGATCTTGAAGAGGGCGCTGCAAAAGTCGATTTCGATAACATTGGAAATCCAGTAGTTGTACTAAAACTAAAAGATGCTAATAAATTTAGAGATATAACAGCAGAGTATATTGGTAAAAAGATTGGTATTTACCTTGACGAAGATAGAATACAAAATCCAAAAGTAGAAACTATAATTTCTAGTGGGAATGCAATTATTGATGGGCAAGAAAGTATTGAAGAAGCTCAAGGATTAGCTGATTTGTTAAATGCTGGAGCTTTGCCGTTAGAATTAAAGGAGATGCAAGCACAAAGTGTGGGAGCTACTCTTGGGATGAAATCTTTGGATTTAACGATAAAAGCAGGTATTATAGGTTCAATTATAGTTCTTCTGTTTATGATTATTTTTTATCGAATCCCTGGTATTATTGCTAGTTTTTCATTAATAGTTTATGTATATGTTATATTGGTTATTTTTTGGCAGTTACATGTTACGTTGACATTATCAGGTATTGCCGCATTAGTATTAGGTATAGGTATGGCTGTTGATGCTAATATAATTACATACGAAAGAGTTAAAGATGAGCTTAGAAGTGGGAAAAGTCTCTTATCATCATTTCGTTCAGGTTCTAGAAGAGCTTTTACAACAATTATTGATGCCAATCTAACAACTATTTTAGCAGCTATTGTATTATATTCCTTTAGCGTATCTTCTGGCTCAGTTAGGGGCTTTGCTATTACACTTATTGTAAGTATAATTGTCAGCTTATTTACAGCTGTTTATGGCTCAAGATTATTACTTAATCTCTTCGTTCGATCTAATTTAGTAACTAAGTCGTGGGCTTATGGAGTAAAGGAGGAAGAGATAGGTGAACTTTAATTTCAACTTTATTAAATATAAAAAGATTTATTTTTCTATATCAGGATTGATTGTTTTATTAGGTATTATTTCATTACTTGTGTTTGGTTTAAATTTAGGAATAGACTTTGTTAGTGGTTCTCGAATTGAAATAAATATTGAGAAGACATTTATCGAAAGTGATATTAGGGATTTACTACAGGATGTTGAAACTAAGGCTAAGGCACAAGGAATAGATAATGTAGATCTTACGCCATCATCAATAACCGTTGCGGGAAATAATAATGAAATAGCTGTAGTTAGGTTTGATAAAACGGTTGATTCGAGTGTATTACCAATTATTAAAGAGGTATTTAGAGCAGAATACGGTGAGCATGTAGATTTAGCAGAAAGCATGGTTGACCCTACCATAGGTAGAGAAACAGCGAAAAATGCTCTTTATGCTATATTAGCTGCATCTGTAGGAATTATTATTTATGTTACTATCAGATTTGAATATCGATTCGCAATTGCTTCAATTGTTGCATTGTTACATGATGCTTTTTTTGTTATAGCTTTATTTTCAATATTAAAACTTGAAGTAGATATGACGTTTATTGCAGCAATACTAACTATAGTCGGTTATTCAATCAATGATACTATTGTTATATTTGATCGAATAAGAGAGAACCTTAAAAATGCAAAGCTTAAAAGCAAAGAAGATTTAGAAACTATCGTTAATAATAGCTTAAATCAAACATTAGTGCGTTCAATAAATACAACACTTACCGTTCTTATAGTGGCACTTGCACTTTATTTCTTAGGTGGGGCAGGTATTAAAAACTTCTCTTTCGCTCTTTTATTAGGTCTATTTAGTGGTGCGTATTCTTCAATCTTCATTGCATCACAAATTTGGGTGCTATGGAAAGCAAGAGATTTAAAGAAAAAAGGATTCAAAGTTCAAGCTGAGTAGATATTAAAAAACCGCGATTTCGCGGTTTTTTAGAGTGTCGGTATAGTGAGTACCGGAGATTAAAGTGTAACGCAGAAATTGAGCATTTAATCCTCAATTTAACAGTCTGGATAAAGCCGAACTTATATCGTGTTCTTTACGATATTAGCACCCAAGAAGTTACTCATATGAAGATAATTCAAGAGCACAAGTCACGCTATAATGCTAAAGCATTTAGTCGTGCTATGTGAGACTTATCCTAAATTCAATATTCCCACTTTTAAAAGTGGGAACCTAATCAAATCTGGGAAAAATGCTCTAGTTCAAGGCACACGAAAATCGGAGGAACGGAGCTTACTTAACGTAAGTGAGTACCGGAGAATAAAGTGTAACGCAGAAATTGAGCATTTAATCCAGACTGTAGGAATGGAGCTTACTATGTTGTATTCTAAAAAAAGATGGAAAGTTCAAGCTTATGATTCTGAAGAAGTAGGTAAAATTGCAAAAGATTTTGGACTACATCCAATGATAGCAAAAATATTAGCTATACGCGGAATAAATACTAAGGATAGTATATATAGATTTTTTAATATTGACGAGGCATTATTCTTTGATCCTTATCAATTCAATGATATGAAGAAAACGGTAGAAAGAATTAAATTAGCAATATTTAAAAATGAGAAGATACTCATATATGGTGATTATGACGCTGATGGAGTTACTAGTACAGCTCTTTTATATAAAACTTTAGCTAAATTAGGTGCTGATTGTTCTTTTTATATTCCCAATAGATTCACTGAAGGTTACGGCATAAATAATGAGGCAATCGGAAGAGCGCATACAAATGATGTTAAAGTAATAATAACTGTTGATACGGGAATAAGTGCAGTTGAAGGTGCAGAATTAGCGAAGAACTTAGGAATTTCATTGATTGTGACTGATCATCATGAACCGCAAGCTATATTACCAGATGCTTATGCAATTCTTAATCCAAAAAAACCAGGAGAAGCATATCCTTTTAAGAATTTGGCTGGTGTAGGGGTGGCTTTTAAATTAGCTCATGCATTATTAGGTAAGATTCCTAAAGAATATATGGATCTTGTAGCTATTGGTACTATAGCTGATTTAGTACCTTTAATGGATGAAAATAGAGTAATTGCTACATTAGGATTAAAACAGATGCAAACCACGTCTAATATTGGTATACAGTCATTGTTGGATGAAGCTAATCTTAAAGATAAAAAATTATCTACATATCATATTGGTTTTATTATAGGACCACGAATTAATGCTATTGGTCGTCTTGAATCATCGCATAATGCTGTTCAATTATTAATTACTGAGGATAAAGAAGAAGCAAGAAAAATAACTAAGGAATTAGATAATATTAATCGGGAACGCCAATTATTAGTGAAGAAAACTACTGAAGAAGCTATACAGATAATCCAAGAACAAAACATGGTAAATGATAAGGTCTTAGTAGTTGTAAAAGAGAATTGGAACGTTGGAGTTATTGGAATTGTGGCCTCACATGTTTTAAAAAATTACTATAAACCTACAATTATACTTAGTATTGATACTGAAACAAAAATTGCTAAAGGCTCATGTAGAAGTATTGATGGATATAATATTTATAATGCATTAACAGAGGTTAAACATTTATTAATTAATTATGGTGGTCATCCTGCTGCTGCTGGGTTAAGCATTAATGAAGAGAATGTATCTTTACTAAGAGAAGGATTAAACGGATTAGCAGATGAGTGGCTAAATGATGAAGATTTTATTCCTTATGAAAATGTTGATGTTGCTTGCACTTTGGAAGATATTGATCTTAATCTGATACAACAAATAGAAAAACTAGGACCTTTTGGGATAGGAAATCCTCACCCAATAGTCTTAATTGATGAAGTGGCAGTAACTAGCACTATTGCATTGGGAAATCAAAATCAACATTTAAAAATAAATGTTAAAAACAATGAAAAAAATATTGAAGCAATATATTTTAATAATGGGAACTTTGCCAAAGAAATTGCAAGCTTATCAAACATACAGCTTCTTGGCGAATTAAATATAAATGAATGGAAGGGTAAAAAGAAACCCCAAGTTATTATTAGGGATATGAAAATAGATAATATTCAAATTTTTGATTGGAGAGGTTCATATAATAACAATTTAAGTGATTTAAGAAAAATCCCTTACATGGATGTAGCACTTTTGTATATTGATGAAGTTGAGAATAAAATTAATGGAGATAAGTGGAATTATATTCCTTATAAAGACTGGAAAAATATTAAAAAATATGATATAAAATCTATTGTATTGATTCATTTACCACCATCTATTCAATTGCTAAAAGAATTGTTAATATCAGTACCCAATCTGGAAAGAATATATTGTATATTTGAAATTCAAAACAAAGATATGACAAAGATTAATATAAATAGAGATTTATTTAAAAAAGTATATATTGCTTTATTGAAGAATGATTCATTACGTAATGTAACAAGTATTGAAAACTACTTTAAAAAAAATAATTTTAATTCTGAATTATGTAAATTTATACTTGAAGTTTTTGAAGAATTAGAACTAATAACAAGAAATAACGACAAAATTGAAATTAAGTCTAACTCCGAAAAAACAGACCTGATTCATTCAACCATTTATCAAAATTATTTAGAAGAAGAAGAAATTAAAAAAATATTTTTATATTCTAATATGAATAAACTAAAAGAATGGTTTCTAAATCAATATTATAATAAGTAATATATTACTAGGAGGAGTTAGAATGGATTACAAAAGCTTAATAAGGGTTATTCCGGATTTTCCACAGCAGGGTATTTCTTTTAAAGACATTACAACTTTACTAAAAGATGGGGAAGCATATAGAAGTGCAATAGATCAAATTGCGAATTATGCAAGAGATAAAAAAATAGATCTTATTGCTGGCCCTGAGGCTAGAGGATTTGTTGTAGGAGCTCCGGTTTCTTATGCTTTAGGCGCTGGTTTTATTCCTATACGAAAAAAAGGTAAATTACCTTATGAAACGATAGAAGCAAGTTATGACCTAGAGTACGGAAAAGACGCTTTAGCTATTCATAAAGATGCTATTAAGCCAGGTCAAAGGATACTGATTGCTGACGATTTATTAGCTACAGGTGGTACAATTAGTAGTACTATTGAGTTGATTGAGAAACTTGGTGGAGAAATTGTCGGAGCCGCCTTCTTGATTGAGTTAAGTTATTTACGCGGAAGAGAAAAATTGGGTAAAATAGATATTTTCTCTTTAGTAACATATTAAAGACTTAGTGTTTTTAATTTTTTAAATTATGAGAGGGGTAAAAAGAGAGTACACTACTCTTTTAATCCCTTTTTATTTTTGTTATTTCGACAATACTTTACAAGATAACTTAAATGGTTGATAATATAGAGAAAATATACTTAAAAGGTGAACTTATGAAACATCAGATAGAAGAATTAATAAAAAAAGCAAGTGAATATATGTCAATTGAAGATATTGGATTGATTGAAAAGGCATATCAATTTGCAAAAGCTGCTCATGAAGACCAAGTTAGACATTCTGGTGAATCATATATTATTCATCCAATAAAGGTTGCGGAAATTCTAGTTAATTTACAATTAGATGTAGTTACAGTAATCTCCGGGCTATTACATGATGTAGTAGAGGATACAGATGTTACATTAAAAGAAATTGAGACTCAGTTCAGTATAGAAGTGGCTATATTAGTAGATGGTGTAACAAAATTGGGTAGAATAAAATATAAGTCTAAAGAGGAACAAGAGGCTGAAAACCATCGTAAAATGTTTGTTGCAATGGCAAAAGATATAAGGGTTATTCTTATTAAATTAGCTGATCGTTTGCATAATATGCGAACTTTAAACCATTTACCTGAAGAAAAACAACGACGTATCTCTTATGAGACTTTAGAAATTTTTGCCCCTTTAGCACATCGATTAGGGATATCAACAATTAAGTGGGAATTAGAAGATATTTCATTAAGATATATTAATCCTCAACAGTACTATCGAATTGTAAATCTAATGAAGAAAAAAAGAACTGAACGAGAAGAATATTTAAATGATGTTATTTACTCTATAAAAGATAGATTAAATGAGCTGGACATTCGTTCGGAGATATCAGGACGTCCGAAACATATATATAGCATCTATAATAAAATGACAAAACAGAATAAGAATTTTAATGAAATATATGATTTATTGGCAGTTAGGGTAGTGGTGGAGACTATTAAGGACTGCTATGCCGTCTTAGGTATTATCCATACTCTTTGGAAGCCGATGCCTGGAAGGTTCAAGGATTTTATTGCTATGCCTAAGGCAAACATGTATCAATCATTACATACTACTGTAATCGGTCCAAAGGGAGATCCGTTAGAGGTTCAGATTCGCACATTTGAAATGCATCATACAGCTGAATATGGGATTGCTGCTCATTGGGCATATAAAGAAGGAAAAGCCCAGATAGAAGGAAGCTTTGAGGAAAAGCTAACTTGGTTTCGCGAAATTCTAGAATGGGAAAATGAATATCGTGATGCACAGGAATTTATGGAATCATTGAAAATGGATTTGTTTTCAGACGTTGTTTTTGTCTTTACTCCAAAAGGAGATGTAATTGAATTACCGCATGGTTCTGTTCCCCTTGATTTCGCATATCGGATTCATACTGAAGTAGGAAATCGCTGTATTGGCTCGAAAGTAAATGGGAAGATTGTACCACTAGATTATAGATTAAAAACAGGGGACATTGTTGAAATATTAACATCTAAGCATAGTTACGGACCAGGTCAAGATTGGCTGAAAATCGCTCAATCTTCTAATGCTAGATCTAAAATTAAAGCATGGTTTAAGAAAGAAAAGAGAAGTGAAAACATAATAAAGGGAAAAGAGAGTGTTGAAAGAGAATTACAACGAAATGGTTATGAGCCATCTGATTTTATGACTTCAGAATTATTAAAAGAAATTACTAATAAATTTAATTTTTCTGAAGAAGATGATATGTATGCAGCTATTGGATATAGTGGCATCACAGCAGCCCAAATAGTTACTAGACTAACTGAAAAAGCAAAAAAGGCAAATGAAAATATTTCTATTAAAGAGATTGGTATTCGCCAACCAACGGTTACAAAAAAGAATAAATTACCTGGTGGAGTTAAAGTTAAAGGCGTAGATAATTTACTTGTTAGGTTTTCTAGATGCTGTAATCCTGTACCTGGTGATGAAATTGTAGGCTTTATTACTAGGGGTAGAGGTGTATCTATTCATCGGAGAGACTGTCCAAATGTTGAGCATGAAGAAAGTAGTGAAAGAATTATTTCTGTTGAATGGGATAATGCAGAACAGTTATCCTATACCGCGGATATTGAAGTAATAGGAATTGATCGAAGAGGTTTATTAAATGAAGTATTACAGGCGGTTTCTGAAACAAAGACAAATATGACAGCAGTCTCAGGAAAAACAAATAAAAATAAAATGGCAACAATATTGATGACAATTTTAATAAATAACACTGAACACTTGCAGCAAGTTGTTGATAGAATTAAAAGAGTTAAAGACGTTTATTCAGTTAGAAGAATCATGCAGTAAAGGGGCTGTTTTATTTGAAAGTTGTATTACAAAGGGCTAAAAATGCTAGAGTTATTTCGAACAATAAAATAGTAGGTGCCGTTGATAGTGGAGTAATGATTTTAGTTGGCGTTACTCATGAAGATAATATAATGGATGCAAGATATCTAGCAGATAAGATTGTTAACTTAAGAATATTTGAGGATGATGAAGGAAAGATGAATTTATCTCTTTTAGATGTTGGAGGTAGCGTACTTTCTATTTCTCAATTCACTCTATATGGTGATGTTAGAAAGGGTAGAAGACCTAATTTTACAAGTGCAGCAAAACCAGAACATGCTGAAAAAATGTATGACACTTTAAATGATTTGATTAGAAAAAAAGGCGCAAGAGTTGAAACAGGAGCCTTTGGTAAAATGATGGAAGTGGATTTTGTTAATGATGGTCCTGTCACAATCATTCTTGATAGCAAACAGACTGTATAAAATGCCCTATTTCTGCGTTGCAGCTTAAATCTTCGGTACTCACTTACGTTAAGTAAGCTCCGTTCCTACGATTATAAGCGCGCCTTGAACTAGAACATTTTCTACAGTCTGTCAAATTGAGGATAAAATGCCCAATTTCGGAGTAGTAGGTTGTATATGTAGTTTACATATAGGTTACAAATAACTAGTAAAGATCAATTGATTATGATTAGTTTTGTATATTATTTATTTGAAATATTATAAGGAGGCTTCTAAATGAATCCAGTAGTTACATTTAACATTGCAAACAAAGGTATTATTAAAGTCGAGTTATACACTGATGTTGCACCGATTACAGTAAACAATTTTGTTAAATTGGTGAGTGAAGGTTTTTATAATGGACTTATATTCCATAGAGTAATCAGAGGTTTTATGCTTCAAGGTGGTGACCCTCAAGGAACAGGTATGGGCGGTTCAGAAACTCAGATTAAAGGTGAATTTAGAATAAATGGTGTTGAAAATAACTTGAAGCATACTGCAGGAGTCATTTCTATGGCGAGAGCTCAAGACCCTAATTCTGCAAGCTCTCAATTCTTTTTAATGCATCAAGATTCATCTCACCTTGATGGTTCTTATGCAGCATTTGGAAAGACACTTGAAGGTCAAGAAGTCATAGATGCAATCGCTTCAGTTCAAACAGATGGTCGTGATAAACCACTTGAGGATGTAATTATGGAAACAGTGACTATTGAATTAAACGGTTATGAAATAACAGAGTAAGCTTTATTCAGCATTAAAATATTTTATTATACCTTGGAAAATTCCTTCTGCTGCGTTTTCCAAATATTTAGTTGAATTTACCTTTAATTCATCGTGGTAATTAGATATAAAGGCTGATTCAATTATGATTGATGGGTTAGGGTTTTCTCTTATGACAAAATAGTCCCCGTGTCTAGTGTTTAAATCATTTAGAGAAATATATTTTACTAGTTCACTATGAATTAAATTGGCGAGATTTTTGTCGTCTTTGCTATAGTAATAAGTGATAGTACCATTAAGATAATAATCTGGATTTGTGTTATGGTGGATACTGATAAATGCATCTGCATTACTATAAATTGAAGTATCCACACGCTGTTGTAGAGAAATCTTTTTATCTGTTGTTCTTGTCATAATAACCTCAGCACCAGTCGCCTCTAACTTATTTTGTAATATTAAAGCTATGGAAAGGTTAAGTTTCTTTTCTATCGTATCAAAATTAACTCCTGTTGCCCCATAATCTTTTCCTCCATGTCCAGCATCAATTACAATAACTTTATTTTCTAATAGCTTGCTTATTCCATGATCGATATTTTTTTCAATACCTTTTGTGGATACTATCCATCCTGCGACATAAGCCTTTTTTCCATTTGGTAATAATATTTGATACCAATCACCTTCAGTTGCAATGATTGGAAACTTATCTCCATTATTTGCTATTGCCACCACAGGATAAGAAGTAGAAGGACCTTCACGTAAATTAGTACCAGGATTTAAAATGGTTACAGTCGGTTCATTTGAGACTATTTTATTAGATTCTATAACTAGCCAATTAGCAACCCAACCATTAATATCTGGATTACTTTCTAAGGTTACATGCAACCAATCACTCTGAGATTGGTCAGTGATTAGTACATCACCTTTATTAAGTTGGTTAACTATCTTATATTCTAATCCTGGTCCCTCTCTTAAATTAAGAATACTTGGTTGTACAACAACCTTTTCGTTTGCAACAGGTGACGGTTGAGATTGTTCTTCAGAAGATTTTCTATTCGTAAATTCACTTGCTATCCAACCATAGGAATTTTTATAGGTAATCTTATACCATCCTTCTTTAATATCAACAATTTCAATTTCTTCTCCCAAATATAACTTTCCAATAATGGAATCATCTGTGGAGGGTCCTTTACGAACATTCAAAATATCGGCATGTATTGTAACAATGTCAGATTGTGTTGTTATTTGTGATGTTTCTTGTGTAATTGTAACAAGCCATTTTGCAACCCATCCAGTTTTATTAGCACTTAACTGAATTTTTAACCATTCACCTTCTTCTTCTAAAAGCAGATATTTCGTTTCAGGTTGAATCTGTTCAAGGATTGAAAAGCTTGTACTTGGTCCGGTTCTTACATTTATATTTACAGAATTTGCTTCAACAGATTTACTATTAGGTGTTAAGAGTGGTTCAACTAACCATCCTGCAACCCAACCTTCTTTATTATCTACAATTATCTTATACCAACTATTTTTCTCTTCACTAAAAGAATACACTTCATCTTTATGTATATTAGTTAAAATACTGTAATCTAAACTAGGACCTGATCTAACATTTAGATTATCAACTTTAATTATAACTGTATCATTACTTGCCTTTATGACTGACGGTTGTACTATTATACTAAATATAAAAAGGACGAATAATAATTTAATTGTTAATTTTCTTACGCTTTGCACTAAAAATCAATCCTTTCTATAGGTGTCATAAAATAATTCTCTTTCTTCTTACTAATTCCTTTAAAAAATATAAAAATACATCGAAGTTTTTAATCTTGAGTAAATGATATATTACTTGGGAAAAATGAAAACAACATGAGAAAAAAGGAGAATATTATGCATCAGTCGAAAAAAGAAATACTGACAAAACTTTGGGGTAAAAAAATTTCTTTTGATATTAACGATAATTTAGATAAAGGAGAATTTATCGAAAACACTTTACTATTAACTGAGTTAGATAACTGTCCTATTTCTAATAATATAAAGAAGATTAGGTGAAATGTATAGGGGGAGAAAATGAAATTATTAATTCTTGGGGAGCATGAGGATTATAAAAGACAAATTGAGTTAATCTGTAAATTATTTATAGAAGAAAATGATGAACTATTTTTTATAAATAAAGATTTAATAAGTGATGAAACAGATCAAATTATGATAGATTTACAATATTCTTGTTATGATGAAAAAGTTATTGTTATTTGTAAGGCTAGCTTAAATAAAAAAAGCTATTACTTTTCTTATAATCGATATTTTAAAGAGACTGGTATAATTTTTAAAAATAAAATAATAAGCAAAGGTATTTCAATTGTATTATTAAAGACTTTAGAAGAAATAACGGGTAAGAAACAAGGATGGGGAATCTTGACAGGTATTCGTCCTGTTAAACTCTATCACAAATTATACAGACAAACTAAATCACATGATATAGTACATAAAGAATTGCGAGAAAATTATTTATTAAAAGAAGATAAAATAACTTTAATGAATCAAATTGTCGATAAGCAATTAGAGATATTACCAGATTTATATAAAAAATATCAGGAAGTTAGTATCTATATAGGAATACCCTTTTGTCCAACTAGATGTGTCTATTGTACATTTCCTGCATATGCAATAAACAGAAAAGACAAATCAATTGAGGGGTTTATTAGTGCATTACTGATTGAGATTGATATACTTGGTAAGTGGCTGAGAGAATCCAGACTTAAGGTAACGACAATATACTTTGGAGGAGGGACACCTACTAGTCTTGAAGCAAAAGAGATAGATCAAATTTTTTGTCATCTTTCTAATTATATTGATTTAAATTTGGTAGAAGAAATTACTATAGAGGCTGGTAGACCAGATACTATTACAGTGGAAAAGTTGGATATAATGAATAAGTGGAGAGTAGACAGAATAAGCATAAATCCACAAACATTTACACAAAAAACCTTAGATTTAATAGGAAGGAATCATGCTGCTAATGAGGTTAATGAAAAATACATTTTAGCAAGACAAAAGGGCATTAACAATATAAATATGGATTTAATAATTGGTTTACCAGAAGAAAGAATTGAAGATATAGAGAATACCTTATTAAATGTTGCTAAGTTAAGTCCTGATTCTTTAACAATACATACAATGGCATTTAAGACAGCATCTAATCTAGTTAAGAATAAAAAAGATTATTCTATTACTGAAAGAGAAGAGATTAACAAAATGATGAATTTTGCTCGTGATTGGGCAAAGGACCATAAGTATCATCCATATTATTTATATCGGCAAAAAAATATATTAGGTAATCTAGAAAATATAGGATATAGTAAGTCAGGAAAGGAAAGTTTGTATAATATCTTAATGATGGAAGAAAAACAGACCATAGTTGCGCTAGGCTGTGGAGCAGTTAGCAAATTAATTACTACAAATACAGATCAGGTTATGCGTGTACCTAATCCAAAGGATTGGAAGACATATATTGAAAATGTAGAAAAATTAGCAATGAATAAGATTACTAAATTAGACGAAATATTTACAGAGTATTCTTGACATTCTTAATTAAGCAAAGTATGATAAATAACAATATACAAATGTTATAATTGTTCAGAATTGAATATTATGATCCATTGAAGAAAAAAAGTATTTAAGAAACGGATGGCAAGAGAGGAAATGAATTAAGCTGAAATCATTTCTCTATTACGTCTTAAAGAAAGACATTTCTGAGGACACTTGGTGAAAGGGCTTCTAAGTAACTAAGTAGCGCATTTAGGCGTTAGCTTATATTAAGTGGGATTTATATCCAATTAGGGTGGTACCACGGGTGGTAAGTTATATCTCTCGTCCCTGATGTTCTGTTCTTAACAGCATCAGTATACGAGAGATTTTTTATTATTTTAAAGGATTATTTTGAGAAACAATTAATATATAGGATAAAGCAGTACCTATATAGATATTAAAAATTAGAATTTATCCAGTGTTTAGTATAAGGAGGTAAATAAAATGCAATTTCATATTCCGAGAGGCACAGCAGATATTTTGCCGGGGGAATCAGAGCTTTGGAGTTATATAAAATCTATATCAGAGGATGTATTTAAACGCTTTAATTATAAAGAGATTAGCACACCAATATTTGAACATACAGAACTTTTTCAAAGAGGCGTTGGAGAAACAACTGATATTGTTGAGAAGGAAATGTATACATTTTTGGACAAGGGCAAAAGAAGTATAACCTTACGTCCAGAGGGTACAGCATCGATTGTGCGAGCATATGTGGAGAATAAATTATATGCAAGTCCAGATTTAGTGAAGCTATATTATGTAGGACCAATGTTTCGTTATGAAAGGCCACAATCAGGAAGATCACGTCAATTCACACAAATTGGAGTAGAAGCATTTGGAAGCAATGATCCTAGTTTGGATGCTGAAATTATTTCCTTGGCAATGCAACAATTCGATGAGATGGGTTTACATGACACTCGATTAGAGTTAAATAGTGTCGGATGTAATAATTGTCGCCCAGTTCATAGAGAACAATTGATAAATCATTTAGTTGGAGTTAATGATCAGTTATGTGATGATTGTCAAAAAAGATTAGATCGTAATCCAATGCGTATTTTAGATTGCAAAAATGAGACCTGTCAAAAATTGACTTTAGATGCTCCTACTATGACACAATTTTTATGTGAAGAGTGTCTTTCTCATTATGATGATGTAAAGCAAAACCTTGATAGAATTGGCATTAAATATGTTGAAAATCCAAGACTAGTAAGAGGTTTAGATTATTATACGCAAACGGCCTTTGAAATAATGTCAGAAGGAAAAGGGGAAGTTGAGGGAGGAACACTATGCGGTGGTGGCCGTTATAATGGGTTGGTAAAGGAATTTGGTGGTAATGATATGCCAGGTATAGGATATGCCTTTTCAATAGAAAGAATAATTGCTTTAAAGACGAAGGAAATTGAATTTGGAATAGATAAAGGGTTAGATGTATATCTTATTGCTTTAGGAGAAGATGCAAAATCAATAGGTGTAAAAATTATTAATGAGTTACGTAAAAACAAAATTTCTGCTGAAATCGACTATTTAAATCGAAAAATGAAAGCTCAGATGAAGGCGGCAGATCGGTTAAATGTAAAGAATGTAATTATTATTGGTGATGATGAAATAGCTAGTAATAAAGCAATCATCAGAGATATGGCGACTGGGGTTCAAGAAGAGTTAAAGCTAGATAGTCTTGTTAAAGAAATTAGACAAAAATTATTATAATTTTTCAGATATTATATTTGTTTCAGGGAGGAAAAGCAAAAATGGAATTACAAAGAACACACCATTGTGGTGTGCTAAGAAAAAAGAATATTAATGAAGAAGTTGTGTTATCAGGTTGGGTACAAAAAAGAAGGGACCTTGGTGGAGTAATATTTATTGATTTAAGAGATAGAAGTGGAATTATACAATTAGTAATAAATCCAGAAAAATCTGAAGAGGCTCATAAAATCGCGAATAAATTAAGAAGTGAATATGTCATTTCCGCTAAAGGCATCGTTATTGCGAGGGACGATATAACAATCAATCCTAATTTTGAAACAGGAGATCTTGAGATTGAAGTAAGTGAATTAAAATTAATAAATGAAGCAAAAAATCCGCCTTTCTTTATTAAGGATGATATAGAGATTGATGAAACTTTACGTTTAAAGTATAGATATTTGGATTTAAGGCGAGATGAAATGAAAAATATATTTATATTACGGCATAAGGTTTCAAGCTATTTGCGCAATTTTTTAAACAAACACGATTTTTTAGATATTGAAACACCTATATTAACTAAGAGTACACCTGAGGGTGCACGTGATTATCTTGTGGCTAGTAGAAAACATACTGGACATTTCTTTGCTTTACCTCAATCACCGCAATTATTTAAACAATTATTGATGGTTTCAGGGTTTGAGAGATATTATCAAATAACGCGATGCTTTAGAGATGAAGATTTACGTGCAGACCGTCAGCCAGAATTCACGCAACTAGATATAGAGATGTCCTTTTTACCTTTAAAGGAATTCCATGATTTGATGGAAGAAATGATGGTTGGTGTATTTAAAGAAACTATTGGTTATGAAGTAGAAAAACCTTTTACAAGGATGACTTACCAAGAAGCAATGGATCGCTTCGGTTCAGATAAACCTGATATACGTTTTGGATTAGAATTAAAGGACATTTCTGAAGTAGTAAAGGATAGTGTTTTCAATGTATTTAAGAATGCTATTAAATATGGGGGTCAAGTAAGGGGTATTAATGCAAAAGGATGTGCTACGTACAGTAGAAAAGATATAGATAATTTGATGGGATTTGTAGCAAGTTATGGAGCTAAAGGATTAGCATGGATTTCCTTGCAAGAAAATGAGTTAAAAGGTCCTATTGCTAAAATGTTAACGGAGGAAGAAATTGAGCAGATTAAGAATATAATGGGTGCAGAATCAGGCGATTTATTACTTTTCGTAGCAGATAAGAAAAAAGTAGTTGCTGATGCTTTAGGTAATTTAAGATTAGAATTAGGTAAAAAATTAAATCTCATACCTGACAATGTATTTAAATTTGTCTGGGTAACTGATTTTCCTTTATTAACATATGATGAAGAAGAAAATAGATTTGTAGCTGAGCATCATCCATTTACGATGCCTAATAAAGAAGATATTTCATTACTAGATACTGATCCAGGTAAGGTAAGAGCACAAGCCTATGATCTGGTTCTTAACGGTTATGAATTGGGTGGCGGAAGCATGAGAATATATCAACAGGATATTCAAGAGAAAATGTTTAAAGCATTGGGTTTTACAAAAGATGAAACTTGGGAGAAATTCGGGTTTTTATTGGAGGCATTTGAATACGGTACGCCACCACATGGTGGAATTGCCTTTGGGCTCGATAGATTAGTTATGATATTAGCAAATAGAGATAATTTGAGGGATACAATTGCATTTCCTAAGACTACAAATGCAAATTGCTTATTGACAGGTGCGCCTACTATGATTGACAAAAAACAGTTAAAAGAATTGCATCTTGAAATTGGGAAAAGCAATAAAATAGAGAAACCAACGGTTTAAAATATAATTTAGATATGTTTGGAAAATTTCCAGAAAAGTTTTCTTGATTTTAAATTCGTCTTTATGATAACATGAATATGAAAAGTAAGAGCCCTAAGTTGTTCGTGATTACCGATTAGTTTTGATCCAACACTTTATTTTAGGGAATTCGCGTTCTTAAGTGAATATGATGCCATTCTTTATTTTCTAACAATGGAACAATGAAGCTTAAGACAGGACACCCACCTGCTTGAGCAGGTTCAAAACAAAGGAACCACGGCATTCATGGGGCTCTTATAATTTGAATATTGATTTACATTCAATTGAATCTATGATAGTACAACCCTTAAGAATTAACTTAAGGGTTTAATTATGCATCAATTGATGTGTGCTCGGATTTGATTGTTTTTGAAAATCCATACGCATAACTTAAGCTCATAAAAAAGAGTACTGGAGCAAGAATAGTAAAGATAATATCTGATGAAAGAATAGGTGAACCTAGCTTTAAGAAAGCTAAGGATATTCCACCTACACTAATTAGTAGTCCACCCACAGAAACAAAAATAAACGAACGTGAATTTACATCTTTTCTGCTAACATATATAGGCATTAATAGTATAACAGCTGCAGCAATGCTGTGAATGGAAGCTAAACTTATTGTACGTAACAATTCAGGTCCAATAACTTGTGTAATTGAAATTAAGACTAGACCTATAATAGCAAAGATAAGATAGTATTTTTCATATTTATTTGCATATTCAGAAATAAGACCTAAAGATAACGAAATAGGTATTAAAGCTGCTACCACAACTACCAATGGGTTTGATAGGATAGAGTAGCTAAGAATAATGAGAAGTAATCCAGATACCAACAAGACTGTAAAAGAAATCATGTAATAAACATTATTTATTCCGCCTTTAGTGGTATATCTTTTGTAAAAAGTATAAATTAAGTAGATTGCAATTAATCCTGTAATCAATAGAGTAATTTGATCAAACAACGTCATAATTAAAACCTCCTAATTAATTTTATTACTAACATATAATACGTATATATTAGTCTCTTAATAATTTCAACATTGGATTTATACATACCTTTATTTTAAGTAAGAAAATATATTGTTTTTGAAAGGTGATACAATGTCTAAACAATTTTCTCGATTGGAATTGCTGTTTGAGAAAGACCATATTAACAAGTTAAAAGAGAGTACTGTTATTGTTCTAGGACTCGGCGGAGTAGGATCTTATACAGCTGAAGCACTTGCGCGATCAGCAATAGAGCGGTTAGTTTTAGTTGATAAGGACGTTGTTGATATAACTAATATTAATCGACAACTTCATGCTTTAGTAGATACTGTAGGTGAATATAAAGTAGATTTAATGAAAGAAAGGATTAATAGGATTAATCCCGAATGTGAAGTAATAGCATTACCAATTTTTTATGATGAGGAGACTACTGATCAAATATTTTCATATAATCCTGATTATATTGTTGATGCCATTGATACAATAAATAGTAAAATTAATATTATTGTTGAGAGTAAGAAAAGAAATGTACCGATAATTTCATCAATGGGGACTGCTAATAAGTTAGATCCAACTCAGTTTACCATAGCAGATATTTCAAAAACACATATGGATCCAGTAGCAAAGCTAATACGTAAGAGCTTAAAGATATATGGTATTGAAAAAGGTGTTAATGTAGTGTTCTCACCTGAAAAGCCATTAAAACCTTCAATTAATTCAAACAACGAGAATGTCCTTGGTAGCAATTCATTTGTTCCACCAGTTGCTGGCTTAATAATGGCTAGTGCTGTTGTTCGTGAGCTATGCGATAAGGACTAATAATCGCAGGAACGGAGCTTACTTAACGTAAGTGAGTGACGGAGATTTAAGCAGTAACGCCGAAATAGGACATTTTATTTATTTATTTCCTTCTGATAAGCAAAGTAGGAATATACAATAGCTATTATTGATGAAATAAGAACTGGAATGGTCAATAGAATAAAACTTAGATAGCCTCCTATAAGGCTTCCTATTATTCCTAATATACCTGATAAGACAAATAATTTGCTAGTTAATCTATGGGTTTTATACCACACTTCTTTACTGCTGAGAGTCCATGGAGTTTTCACTCCTACAAAAAAGTTATCTTTAATTTTTCCTAGATAGTTACCTAGAACTATAATTAGTATTGATACTGTGAATGGTATTATAAAATCAATCTCTAAAAATTTAATACCATCTTCGGTTGTCTTTAAGGATTGATACATAGTAACAAAAAAAACTAGGATAAAAAACAAGTGCATTGTATGACGAATTATCTTATATGGTCCAGTGAATTTTTGATAATTTTCTTTCCTAGGGTCAATTTTCGGGAGTATTATGAACATGGCAAATAAGAATAAGTTTAATGTTGGTAATAAAAATGTTCCAAATAATTTATCACCGTAAGAATCTACCTCCCCTTTAATATTCCAATGCATAGGCATCTGTTCGGGAAGCTGAGGATATAAATATATTCCAACAATAAAAGTAAATAAAATAAGTATTAATATAATCCAATCAATTTTTTTCATAATACTTCACTCCAAATTATCATTATTAGTATTTGTATATTCAAAAAACCATTTTATTATATCTTGAAAAACAGTTGTATTTAATTTATATATAATAAATTGCCCTTTCTTCTCATCAACAATCATATCAGCCTGTTTAAGAAGATTTAGATGATGTGAAATACTAGGTTTTGTCATATTAAATTGTTCAGCAATTTCCCCTGCTGTCATGGGTTTTTTATTTAATAATTCAATAATTTTTCTTCGTGTGGGATCAGATAAAGCCTTAAAACCATTATTAAAAGGAGACATTGTTGTTTCACTTCCTTATTTGTCCGAAGAATATTTATAGCTCCTTCTTATTGAAAAAGAAAATACTAAGATAAAACATAGTTAAAATATATAAAACTGTAAAGATAATACTTAAACCCCAATTATCAAGTGACTGCTCAAAAAGGATACCGTTACTAATATTTAATAAATAAGAAGGCAAGAACCAGAATTTTAGTGAAAATGAAGAAATTATTCCTAAGGTAATGGCAATTAGTATTGTAATTCCACCTGCTGCAATTCCACTATTAAGTATACTAGATAAAAGTAAATTCAAGCCTATAAAAAATAACAAATATAAGATGAAAATTAATGTACTCTTAAAAATTATTGACCAAGTAGTCGGACCAATCAATTGGGTAGTATAGTATTTGCCTACAATAAGTGCAAGAAATGTACTAAATATAGTTAATGTAAAATATGCTATCCATTTTGAGAGTATATAATTCTTAATTGCTATTGGTTTTACCAAAATAGTTTCGGCAACACCACTCTTAACCTCGTTAATTATTGACCCCATAGAAATTAGCACTAAAATTAATAAGCCTACTTGATTTAATTGTCCATAAATCGAATACACTGTTTCAGAAGGTGACGGAGTTGGTATTTGAATAATTGCTCCTTCTGATAAAGTTGCATATTTTAAAATATCTGGCAAGTAATAATAGGTTACAGGTTGCATTGCTGCTAAAAGCATGAACACAATAGGAATAATTAATATTTTATAGTTTCTAAACATTTCTATAAATTCTTTTTTTAACATCGCTTTTAATATCATTTATTATTCACCAACTTTAAAAAGATATCTTCTAGTTGAGGCTCATAGATCTTAAAAGATGTGAAAGGATTATTATTTTCTAATAAAATGATCGGTAATTGTTCTAAAGCAATATTCGGTTCTTTAATTTTTAGTGTTAACAAATTATCTTTTAATTC
>CAZIGM010000026.1:0-28145 GCA_964538675.1 uncultured Bacillaceae bacterium
GATATATTATTTAATTGAAGTTTTTTTCCTTTTTTAAAAATATATACAATTAAAATAATTATAAATCCAATTAAATGATATACAAAATTACTAAAATAAGATCCTAAAATATTTGCTAACAATCCATTAATAGAAAGCATTATTGATACGATTATCCCAGTTAATAATGCTAGACCTTTATACATATACTTCCTCCATATTTACAATATCTAATTAAAAGTTTATCATTTAAATATAAATACATATACGACATATGTCCTATAGTAGGAGTTTTTATTTATGAAAATTATAAATGACTATACACAAAAATATCATTTTATAAAAAAAAATAAAATAGATACAATTTTAGATGAAAATATACTAACTTATGCAGAACTTCATTATTTTGAAAAAGGTGAGAAGATTTTTCAGGCTGGTAATAACTTAAAATATTATTATTTTTTTGTAGAAGGCAAAGTTAAAGTATTCTCAATGTTAGAAAATGGTAAATCACTTTTATTGAAATTTTATACTAATTTCGATGCATTAGGAGATGCAGAATTATTAAGGGATATTCCCATTCTTAATAACGTTGAAACGGTTGAAAATACTTATCTTATAGCATTCCCAGCGGATATATTAAGAAAAACTTGTAGTAATAATATTAATTTTCTTAAATTTATGATTAATTCATTAAGTGCAAAACTCGAATCAAATAATAATAATAATTCCTATAACCTTTTATACCCCTTAGTCAATCGATTCTCAAGCTATTTAATAGAACACATATCTAATGATAAAGATTACATTATTTTAGACTCATCATATAAAGATATCTCTGAATTTTTGGGAACTACTTACCGTCATTTATCAAGAACATTAAAGGAACTAGAATTTAATGGTATTATTAAAAAGGAAGGGGAAATGATTTTTATATTAAACAGAGATAAATTAAAAAAAATGGCAAAGAATATCTACAGATAATCTTAGATGATTAAGAAATTTTCTATTAGACCTAACTTATATTGATTTATTTTCTTTTAACTGGTATTATCAAGTTTAATAATTTAATAAAACTTATTAGACATTGCAAAGACTTTTAGAGGTTAAACTAAAATTAAGGTTAGTTTTTTTCTTTAAATCTTTATACATATCTGAGACTATTTATTTAGTCTCTTTTTCTAATAACAAAAAATTGGAGGAATAATAAATGAAAGCAGTAATTACTGTCGTTGGTAACGATAAAATTGGAATTATAGCAAAGGTAACTTCTATTCTCGCTAAACATAATGTTAATATATTAGATATAAGTCAAACAATTTTACAAAATTACTTTACTATGATAATGATTGTAGATTTATCAAAAATGAATGTGAATTTTGAAGAACTTTCAACTAACCTTTCAAAATTAGGTGAAGAGATTCAATTATCTATTAAGATTCAACATCAGGATATTTTTAATGCTATGCACAAAATCTAATATTGGGAGTTGATTTACTTGAGCAATTTTAATAATATATTAGAAACAATAAACATGATTGAAAAAGATCATCTAGATATCAGAACTGTTACCATGGGTATATCATTATTAGATTGTATTGATTCAGATGGTAATAAAGCAAGACAGAAAATTTACGATAAAATAACTAAATGTGCAAAAAATTTAGTTGTTACAGCAGAAGAAATTGAAAAAATGTACGGAATTCCTATTATTAATAAACGCATATCGGTAACACCTATATCTCTTATCTCCCAAGCAAGTAACGACAATGATTATGTTGAATATGCTAAAACGCTTGATAAAGCTGCACAGGCTGTCGGTATTAATTTTATTGGTGGGTTTTCTGCGCTAGTACAAAAGGGATATTCAAAAGGTGATATAAAATTAATTAATTCTATACCAGAAGCTTTAACTCAAACCGAAAGAGTATGCTCATCAGTTAATGTTGCAGACACAAAATCAGGAATAAATATGAACGCAATAAAAGATATTGGCTCAATAATTAAAAAGACAGCCTACCTAACAAAGGATAATAACAGTATAGGTTGTGCAAAATTTGTTGTCTTTGCAAATGCAGTTGAGGACAATCCTTTTATGGCTGGTGCTTTCCACGGTGTTGGTGAACCTGATACAGTAATTAATATTGGTATTAGTGGACCAGGGGCTATAAAATCGGCTTTAGAAAAAGTTAAAGGAGAAAGTTTTGATATAGTTGCTGAAACTATAAAAAGAACAGCATTTAAAATTACTAGAGCCGGTCAGTTGATTGCAAATGAAGTTTCAGAAAAGTTAGGTGTCCCTTTTGGTATTATTGACTTATCACTTGCACCAACCCCAATTGTTGGCGATAGTGTAGCTAGGATATTGGAAGAGATAGGTGTTGATAGCTGTGGAACACATGGAACTACAGCTGCTCTAGCAATGCTTAATGATGCAGTTAAAAAGGGTGGAATAATGGCATCCTCACATGTAGGGGGGCTTAGCGGTGCATTCATACCTGTCAGCGAAGACGAAGGAATGATAAATGCTGTTAAAGTAGGCTCAATCAATTTAGATAAGTTAGAAGCAATGACTAGTGTATGTTCTGTTGGATTGGATATGATTGCAATTCCTGGAGATACAAGTGACTCCACAATATCAGCAATTATTGCTGATGAGATGGCTATAGGAGTAATTAATAATAAGACTACGGCAGTAAGAATTATTCCTGTGTACGGAAAAAAAGTAGGCGAAGATGTTGAATTTGGCGGTTTGCTAGGTAGAGCGCCATTAATAAATGTAAACAAATTTGCTAGTAATAAATTTATTGATAGAGGTGGAAGAATACCTGCCCCAGTTCATAGTTTTAAAAATTAGAAAAGATATTTATCCAGATATGATAAGACCCCCACTTATGAAGTGGGGGTCTTATCATATCTGGATAAATATTAATTTAGAAAAGTTTTAATATTATTAAAAAAATTATTTATAACTGGAATATAATAAATTACTGGTAGGAACAGAGCAGGTAATAAATTTAATGTTTTAATTTTTGCTATTTTTAATATATTTATACCAGTACTAAAAATTAATATTCCTCCAATTATTGATACTTGTCCTAATACTTCAGCTGTTATAAAGGGAGATATAAATTGGGCTGATAAATAAATTGTACCTTGCCATATAAATAACACCAGTGCAGATAATATTATTCCAATTCCATAAGTAGATGCCAATATTAAAGAAGTAATACCATCAAGTATAGCATTAGTAAACAACAATGTATTATCCCCTTTTAAAGCACTTTCTATTGGCCCTAAAATTGATAAAGTCCCAATACAAAATAGCAATATTGCTGTCGTTAATCCCTCTATTAAATTATTACCATTATTAGTTTTAAATTTATCTCCTAATCTATTAACTCTTCTGTCAAGATCAATAAATTCTCCTATAATTCCACCCACTACTAAACTTAATATAAATAATAAGGGTTCTGTATTTATAGACATATTACTTACAATCCATGTAGTACCCAAGGCAATTGTAACTAAACCAATAGACTGTGTTGTAATGTTTTTATATTTTTCCTTTATTCCTTTTTTCAATACAGCTCCTAAAGAACTACCAATAATTATTGTCGATACATTTACTATGGTACCTAACATATAATCTCGCCCTTCTTTTTGTGCAATATATTAGTATTATATATTTTTATATTTTAATATTTCTTCTGATATATAGCAAATAATCGAATTATATACCACTAACACAATTTAAAAAAAATAAATTCTTGTTTTTTATCATAGTAAATATCTCACGTGACAGTAATGGTTTAGAGAAGTGATAACCTTGTCCATAATCAACATCGGTTTCTAGTATTTTATTCATCATATTATTTGTTTCAATACCTTCTGCAACAATCTGGTAATTTAATACATGTGAATAAGATACAAGTAATTCTATCAATTTCATAACTTCATTACTATTATTTGCCTTTTTTATTAATGATCTATCTACCTTTAATTGTGAAATTGGTAATGAAATTATACTATTAATTGATGAATAACCTGTACCAAAGTCATCAATTGAAATCTTTAGACCTTTATTATGTAACTCTTTTAAATTACTAATAACTACTTCATTTAAATCTAATGCGGTTGATTCAGTAATTTCTAGATAAATAAGTTCTTTATCAAATCCAGTTTTCGTGATAATATCTAATACTTGTCTGGCATAATCATTTCTTTGTAGTTGTATTGGAGAAACATTTATTGACATTTTTGTACTTATACCTTTTTGCTTTAATTTTTTTCCAAAAATACAAGCCTGTTCAAGAACATAATCTCCTAACTCATTTATTATCAAATTTTTCTCTGCTATCGAAATAAATTCATCTGGATAAACTTGCCCTAATTCAGAACTTTCCCAACGTATTAATGCTTCAAAGCCATTTATTTTACCCGTTTTCATATGAACTATTGGTTGAAAATTTAAATATATTTCATTATTGTCTAAAGCATTAAGTAAACATCTTTCAATATTTAATTTACGTAAATGTAGTTTTTGTATTTCTCCATCATAATATGAAACTCCCAATATATTCTTATCCTTCATCATAGATATCATCTTTTGAGCATTTAATAATATATTTTCCGGGTCACTTCCATCTCTTGGATAAGATAAAACACCTATCCTTGCATCCAGCTGGATATATCTTCCGTTTATACATATAGGAAATTTTATCGTATCTAATACTAGTTGAACTAATTCTTCTTTTTTTTCTATGTAATTCTTACTTATAACTATTATAAATTCATCACTATAATTTCTAGCAATACAACTATTGATTGGCACTATATTTAATAATCTATTAGCTATTACTTTTAATACTTCATCTCCAGTATGATAATTCATAATTTCATTAATTAAACTGAAATTTTTAATATCTATATATATGAACCAACCTTCTTTGATAGAAGAGCTTAGTTCATCAGCCAGTACTTCTCTTATTTTGTTTCTATTATAAAGTCCCGTTAATTCATCATGATAAGCTAGATACAAAACTCTATCTTCATTCTTTTTCCTTTCAGTTATATCAGTATGAGATCCTACCATATATTCAATTTTGTTCTCTTTATTAATAATTATTTTCCCAATAGCCTCAATCCAAATATATTCATTTTGTTTGTTTTTTACCCTATATCTTGTTTTTACGACATCTAATTTATTTACCGTTTGTACCTCTACATTTTTCTCTAATATGTTCCTATCTTCTGGATATATTAAATTACTCCATTCCGAAAGTGTTGAATTTTTTAAGTTAACGTCAAAATTTTCATAAAAATTTGTATTATAAAAATGGACATTATTATCATTATCCATGAAAAATAACCCTTCATTTGAAGCCTCAAATATTATTTTTAGCTTCTCAATATCATTTTTTAATTTTTTTAACTCATCACATTTAACTTCTTTTTTGTTTTCTCCCATATGCATACTCCTCTTTAAATGGATTGACCCTATGAAATAACTTAACTATATTTAGTGTGAATTCTACTACTTTATATAATATCAAGGCCGTATAGTAATATAATAAATACTTAAGTATTTATTATATTACTATACGAATTATTTAAAGAAAATTTAGGAGTCTTATATATTTTCATTTTTTTACTTAGTATTATCCTTATCTATTTAACATATAAATTTATTACTATAGATTAAAATGAAAGGGGATATTCATATGATGTCTTCAAAAGATTTTATAAAGCAATCCTTAGAACTCAACTTGTTTTTTGCAAGGATTATGAAAGAACATTCTTTTTTTCTAGCAGCCGGATTACTTAATAAAGATAAAACATTAATAAAACAAGCAAATATATTAAAAGAAAATTTTACTAGTTTATTATTTAACACCGTATGTCTTTCAAATGGTATTATAGATCAAAAAGAGATAGCCAGAGGAGATATTGTTACTGATTATACTTTAAATGCAGAATTAATTACAGAATATTATACAGGTATTAATCTTAATACTGATATAACTTATGTAGAGAAGAACTTAGTTTCAACTCACTATTATATTGATGCTCCTCATCTAGACCAAAAGGTATACGCTCTAAATCAAAATGCAATAATATTGACCTCAAATATTATAAAATATAAAACTACATTACTAGAAAATATTATAAGTTGTAACTTGTTTTCTCTGAATTACCCACTTCTTATTGAACACTTAATAGATGAAGCAAAACTTTATTTAAAATTGTTAAAGGCACTTCAAAAGAGAGAGTATATATATTTTATTCAAAATACATTACAACAAGAAGCTTTTTGGAATGAGATTATGGCAGAACACGCAAAATTCATAAGAGGTTTTTTAGACCCTACTGAAGTAAAATTAATTGAAACTGCTAATGCATTTAGTATTGAATTTGACAAATTGACTAAATTAGCACAGGAAGCGTCAGCTAAATCAGTTTCTGAAGACATAGTAACTAGTAAAAGTATAAAAGCGACCGAGGAAATTAAAGATTTTAAAACTGCAGCTACAGAGGGTTTAATAAATTGTAAAATCAAATCGATTATCTTGCCATTATTAGGGGATCATGTGTTAAGAGAAGCGAATCACTATCTCAAACTATTAAATATATTTAAAAAAGATTGATATATTAATCATTTTCCTCTACCCATTCGACCACATTGTCCCAGGAAAATTTTGAAACAAGTACTCTTTTTATAAAAAAGGATGCATCTCCTTGTTTTACTAATCCTGGTTTTAAAGTGAATATTAACTCATACCCTAGATCTAAAAGAACTTCATCCGTTTTTGGCATTCCAAACCCGTATGGATAGGCGTAATATGTAGAAGAAATCCCCAATTTTTCCTCTACTGTCTTAATCGTTAATTGTGTATCCAGAATAAAATCTACTATATTTGTCTCATATATAAAAGGGGGATTATTTTCTTTGTCTAATTTGTGCATTTGATGAGTATGTACACCTATTGTAACTAATCCTGATCTATTCATTTCTATAATTTGATTCCACGAAGCTAAATTTAAACCTTTAAACTTTGAATTTCCCACTTCTCCAGTTATAATAAATAATGTAAAAGGTATTTGTTTTTCTAGTAAAAAAGGAAATGCATTTTCATATACACTTATATCTACATCATCAAAAGTTAATAAAACACTTTTTTTAGGTATATCTATTTCATTATATAGATATTTTTTTAATTCATCCGGTGTTATAAATTGATATCCTTTATCTAAAAAATATGTAATTTGTTCTATAAATTCATTTTCATAAATTGAATATAACATTAGCTCAGAATCTTTAGTGAAAAAAATTACCCATTTATCAAACATTTTGATTAGCGGGCTAGAATCTCGTATTCTATGATAGCTAAGTACAAGATATCCATCACCTGTAAGTATTAAATCCTCTTCATATTGGTTATTAAAATTTAATCTATTACTCATTGTGAAAGAACCATAAATAATAATTATAAATAAAAAAAGTGCTAACCATTTTTTCATAATGTTATTTCTCCAAATTTTTCAATTTAATTCGAGCAGGACTTTTCCATTTTCCAACTGAATCTAAATTTTGGAAAATTCCTTTTATAGCTGTTCGACAAACAGACAGTGCTCCAATACTAAAATATAAAAATGGGTACCAAGTAATTAGGAAAAAAAGTTTCCAAATTTTTGAGTCATATTGACGATTCAATTTAGTAGATACTATGAACTGAATTAAACAGATAAATACTAAAATTGATGTATATGATGGAAGTGGGTTAATTCCCAATTTTTCTGTTACATTTAATTGATATGCAATAATCCAAGTAATCACACCAATAACGAATAGAATTGACCATAAATAAGATAATAATAAGTCAATATAAATAAGCCATAATTGCCTCCACCTCCATTTAAGTAAAACATTTTTATGAGTTCTTAGTAAATGCCATCCACCTAACGCCCAACGTTTTCTTTGTTTCCAAAATTCCTTAAACTTATTTGGTACTTGAATATAGGCAATAGCTTGTGGAATATACACAACTCGATAAAATGCTTTTTGCAAACACCATGTTATATCAATATCCTCAGTTGCAGTTTTTGTTGAGAATCCACCTACTTTAAATAATGCATCGGTTTTAAAGGCAGCTATACATCCTGAAATAGAAAAGATTTTTCCATAAAGATTTTGTGCTCTTTTAATTAGTCCAATTATTGAAGTAAATTCAATAGTCTGTATTTTTTCTAAGATATTATTTCGATTATTTACAATTGGGTTTCCTGTTACAGCACCTATGTCAGAAGAAGACATAAGTTCTTTAACTAATATTTTTATTGATAGAGGATGTGGCAGTGTATCAGCATCCATTATTATAATAACTGGAGTACTTCCTGCAACTGCAAGTGCACTATTTAATGCATTTGATTTTCCTTGATTTTCTTCTATTCTTAATAGATGGAAATTTGTAACTATGCTTAGCCATTCACGAATAACTTCAGATGTATTATCAATAGATGCATCATCAATAAATATTACACGATATTTTGGATAATCTATTTCCATTAATCTCTTACATGTATTAGAAATTATTTTACCTTCATTATGACAAGGAACTAATATCGTTACATACGGTAAGTTTTCATTAAAATACTGATAATCGCTTATAGTTTTTGTACTTTCGTTTTTCTTCCAATAGATTAAACTGCAAATAATCCAAATAATAGCCATTACTAAAGGATATACCATAATAAAATAGCCTAAATATTGAAAAGAATTATATAATACATTCATTTTCTTCACTACCAATTGCTGTGAATAATTCACCGTACATTTCTTTATCAATTAACAACTGTAGTATTTCTGGTGTTACAACAGTCATTTTGGGAACAACTATTTCCCCTTTACTATCTTTAATATCTTTTTTTATTTCGTAACCTACCAACAACTCTTCCTCCTTTTGTTTCCATCTATCACTGTTTTTATTTTGTTTAAAAAATTTCTTATATTCATATTTATTAAAATGTGTACTTTGAATTTTATTCTCCAGTATCTTTATATAATCTTTTAATTCAACTGATAGATCTTCTTGTAAATTATAAATTTTACTTCTTACTTTAGAATACAACGTTTCAACCAATTTATTAGTTTGGTCTTCATATAATCTGCAATTATGAATTAAATTACGAATATATCTATCACCTTCGTCAATAGCATTAGTTTTTATTATCTCTGCTTCTCTTAAAGATTTTTTTTTAATTCCATCTGCTTCCTTTTGTGCTTTTTCTATTATTTCTCTAGCCTCTTTTAATGCTTTTTCTTTTACTTCTTCGGTTGTTTCTTCTACTCGTATTAAAGCTTTCCGGAAATGAATATCCTGTTTTTCATATTCTATAATTTTTTCTTCTAGTGCTTTCTTTTCATTACAACTTTTTGAATAGTAAAATATCATCTTTTGTAAATATCTATCTACTTGCTTTGGATTATAACCTTGTATGGTACGATCAAATCTTTTGTTTCTAATTATTTCTTCAAAGTACTCTGGAATCAATTGTTTTCACCCCTACCTATGCTTAAATAACTTTTTCTGCTAATCCATTAGCTAAATCTTTATAACCTAATTCGTATAAACATTGTGATAATTTTACTTTTGCAATATTTTTAATTATTACTGATGATTCAGGATGTTCTAAAATTATTCTTAAATAACTTGCACCCTTTAAAAATTTTCTTTTTTTCATCAATGAAATTGATATATTTAGTAGTTTTTGAGGTTGATTTATACCTTCATAAGAAATACTAGTGGGCTTATATAATACAACTGATAAATTATCTTTTACTTTATCAACCTCTTTTAAGATATTTTGCGAATTAACTTTACTAATCAATGCTTCTGACCATTGTATATCTTTTTCAATATATACAAGGTGATTGAGATTAAACTTTGTTTTTCTTTTTTTTGCAAAAGAGGAGTTATTATACTTAACCCATACCAAACTTAATATATAGACTGTAATAGCCCAAATTACTACAACAAGCATATTATAACTTGTTAATATAACTGATTCTGCTATATACAAATTTTTAGAAAATTTAAATGACATGATTTGCCATAGAAGAACAATAAAATGCCAACTTATAACAGCTCCAACAATAACCCATGTTATAAGGGTTGCAAGTATTATTAAAACTTTTTTAAATTTTTTGTTTTTTTCTTTTTTAAGCCGCATAAGCTCTCACCTTATTTATCTCTTTATACTTGCACCTAATCAATTCATATGTGGACAAACTGATACTTATTCCACAAAATTATATGTTTAACGGATAAATTTATTTAATATAGTCCAATATCTTTTATTTTGTTTCATAAAAAAAATGACTGTTTTAATTACAGTCATTAGGCTGTTGAAAATGGGTACTTAAAGTATTTGTAGTTCCGTATGTAGTGCTACAAAACTTTTAGGTATAATAATAGTGGTAGGAACGGAGCTTACTTAATGTAAGTGAGTACCGAAGATTTAAGCTGTAACGAAGAACTTGATTACCCCATTAAGTTTTTTTTCTTTCACCCAAACTAGCTCCCTGTACAAAAAATCTCTGGATATTCTTCTCAACAGTTAAATCTGGTATTAGTGGTGGTGCATGGTGTGGTTTAGTACGAGCATCAATAATTAAATTGTCACAGGTCCAATGTTTGTATTCATAAGAACTATTCACTCCATAAATATCATGGGAAGGATTACTTCTTGTAAATGTAACCCATAAGAAATTATCTACAGAGCTGCCGATAAATTCACTGTCATCTGATAATATAATCAATGGACAAGTAAGTATAGAACCCTTTACTTGAATTGCAGTACTTAAATCCAGCAATTCCTTTTGGGCATTTTCGTAAGTAGAAAATTCAGGGCCTTCGATCGCCACAATGCCTGGAATTACCATACGAGGATTACTAAACTCATTTAACTTCTCTATATTTTCTGGCACCTCTTTACATAAGTCTCTTTTTTTATCGCCATATGCTGCAAAGATGACTTTGCTTCCTATATTAAGGCCAGTACCAGAATAATCTAGGGTATCAATGGTTGTATTTGTTTGAAAGTGAATATCTCTATGAAGATCTATTCTTTCTAAAATATAGGTTAAAAATTCTACTTCCTTATGGGTATCCAGTGCTTGATCTTCTTCTGCTGTAATAAATATATACTTTGCTAAGCTTAATTGTCCTGTTCCTAAAATCCTATTAGCTAAAGTAAGAAGCTCAGCGGGTTGCTTTACTTGATTATAAGGAGTATAACGCTCACTACCAATCGCAAAAAGTAAAGGGTGTACCCCTGCGGCATCTACTGCATGCACTTCTTTTACACCAGGTATCTCTTGTTTAATTGCATTACCTGTTAAATCATGTATAAGAGTACCAAATGAAGTATCTTCCTGAGGAGGCCGACCGACAACAGTAAATGGCCAAATAGCATTAGGTCGGGCATAAACCTTATGGATTTTCATTACTGGAAAATCATGTGTTAAGCTATAATAGCCCAAATGATCACCAAAAGGTCCCTCTGGCTTAGTTTCATCAGGATATATTTCACCTGTGATAACAAAATCAGCGTCATTGCTTATACAATAACCATCACAATAGATATAACGAAAATGGCGTCCTGCAAGAATACCAGCAAAGATCATCTCACTTAAACCTTCTGGTAAAGGCATAATTGCTGCTAGTGTATGAGCTGGAGGTCCTCCAATAAAAATACTAACCTTTAATGGCTCTCCTTTTTTATTTGCTTTTTCTTGATGGATTCCGATTCCTCGATGTATTTGGTAATGTAGCCCAATTTCTTTGTTCAACTCATATTCGTTACCATTTAATTGAACACGATACATTCCCAGATTAGCATTCATAATGCCAGGATTATCTGGGTCTTCACTATAAACCTGAGGTAAAGTAATAAAGGCACCTCCATCATTTGGCCAATGATGGATTAGTGGAAGATCCGAAATATTTATCTCTTGATAGTTATTCTTTAAACTAGATGAATTCTTTAAGGGCAATGCCTTCAAAGCTGCTAATCCTGTACTAAGGTAGTTGAAGGGGTTTTTCAAAGCTTTTACTGGATTGTCTCTTAGTGAAATAACGTTTTGCGTTTCCTTCCACGTTTTACGAAAAATAAATCTGCTTCTCTCTTCCGTACCAAATAAATTTGACACCGCCCGAAAACTCGAACCTTTGATGTTTTCAAATAGCAAAGCTGGTCCACCAGACTCATATATCTTTAAATGTATAGCAGCCATTTCAAGATATGGATCTACTTCTTCATGAATACGAACTAAATGACCGTGTTTTTCCAAATCAAGGATACACTCTTCTAAATTATTATACATTCTTAACTAGCTCCCAATTTTAAATTTGATAAGACAATGAATAAAGGTGACAAATAACTTCATTATATATAGTATAATTCGCAAATAATTCAATTTCTTTGTTTTTATGCTTAGAAAGTAGATTTAATATATAATCAATAACTATTTTCAATCTATGTATAGATGAATTTGTATTAACTTGTTCTTTCATAAATATTAATTTAATTGCCATTTTATCATACTTCTATAATATTTTTAAATACGGACTATAAACTAAAACCTTATTTATTTATGGTACGGTTCCCCTCGGTTAATTTTAAAAGCTCGATAGATTTGTTCAATCAATATTAGACGCATCATTTGGTGAGGAAAGGTCATTTTAGAAAATGATAATAGTTTATCAGCTTTTTTATATACTTCTTGGGATAATCCTAGCGATCCTCCGATTACAAATACAATATGACTCTTACCATAGATAGAAAGGTTATCTATCTCCTTTGCTAATTCCTCTGAATTTAATAGTTCTCCTTCAATAGCAAGTGCTATAACATATTGATTGTCTTTTATCTGTTGTAATATTCGAGCACCTTCTTTTTGTTTTACTATCAACATCTCATTTTCACTTAAATTCTCTGGCGCTTTTTCTTCGGCTAATTCTAATATCCTAACCTTCGCTAATGAGGATAAGCGTTTGAGATATTCATCAATACCATCTCTTATAAATCTTTCTTTTAGTTTGCCAATTGCAATTATTGTAATTTGCATATAATTTACCTCTTAATAATTATTTTATGGTTTGATTTTACCATATAAAAAATAAAAACTAGTCAGTAATAATCAAATATTCCTGGCTAGTGTGTACATAAATATATATTTATATTTTATAGATTCATTTCTGTTAATGTCATTATTATAGTTTCTAGCTTCCCCTCACGAAAATATGTTACTTTCATTTTATCTCCTACTTCCTTTTCATTGTAAAGGTATTTTCTTAAATCGGAGGAGTTCTTGATTTCATAATCATCTAGTTTTACTATAACATCCAATTTTTTTAAACCAGCCAATTCCGCAGCACCTAATCTAGTAACTTCTATTAAAACAACCCCTTCATTAACTGTATCAGGTATTTTTAATACATTTTTTCTATCATCTTGAGATACATATTGAAGATCATATGGTGAGATACCCATGTAAGGTCTTATTACCTTACCGTTGTCTATTAATTGATTAATTATAGGCTTAGCATCACTTATTGGTATAGCAAACCCAAGTCCCTCTATATTTGTATCTGAGATTTTTGCACTATTTATACCTATAACTTGTCCATCAATATTAACTAATGCTCCTCCACTATTACCAGGATTTATTGCTGCATCAGTTTGAAGTACATTAGTTTCCCAATCTTCATTACCATCCCCATCGATATCACTTGGTATGCTTCTATTTGATGAACTAATTACTCCTACTGTAACTGTTTGTGAAAATGCTTGTCCTAAAGGATTTCCAATGGCAATCGCTGGTTCACCTGGTTTTATATTCGTAGAATCCCCGAACTCAGCAACCCCTTCCACGTATTTTTCATCAATTGATATTACAGCCAAATCTGTCAATGCATCTGCTCCAATAACTTGTGCAGCTATTCTCTCTCCAGAATTTAGAGCTACTTCAACCTTTTTGGCTCCTTGAATAACATGATAATTTGTTATTATATATGCTTTGCCATTTATTATATCAAAAACAACTCCAGAACCTTCTCCTGCGTCAACATCACTAGTAGTACGGTTCCAAAAATTATTCTGCTCTTGTATATTAACAACACCTACTACAGCTGGCTTTACTTTTTCAACCGCTTCAACTATTGCTGAATTAACATCCACTTCTACTTCTACGTTTTTTGCACTAGAAGGTACATTTACTTGTGTGACTGTATTATTCATGAATTGTCCATTTGAAACATCTATTAGCCCAAAATATATGAAAGCAAAAAATAAAAATAAAACTATAAGTCCACCAACTATTCCAGAGAACAATGAAATTAATACAGTTGAGGTTTGTTTTTTTTGTTTTCTTGTCTCGTAAAATTCATCATCATAAAATGTCATAGACTTTCTCACCTTTCTTAAAATAGTATTAATTTTATACTAATGCTTACAAAGATAAGTATACATAATATATTTTTTAATATTTTAAAATTGTTTTAAGAATTTATTAAGTATTTTAAATATACTAACCTATAATGACTTGCTCCTTATAATCTATTATTTCTAATTTTGTTGGCTCATTTGCATAAGTATCCATTATTTTTATTTTATCTTCAGTAATATTATTATCTGCTAATATACTCTTTACAGTTAATTTTGCTAATTCTCTTATATTATTTTCCTTACTTAAATGAGATAAGTATACTATTTCTGTTTCTGTTGTTATTACCTCAGCTAGAGCCTCGCCAGTAGCTTCATTAGATAAATGACCAACATCACTTAAAATCCTTTGTTTAACTGACCATGGATATGAAGACATCCTTACCATATCAATATTATGATTTGCTTCAAAAATAAAAGCATTTGAACCCTTTATTTTATCTTTTATTTTTTGATTTACATATCCTAAATCAGTTACTATACTTAATTTTAAATTTCTTACTTTAATAATATATCCAACTGGCTCTATTGCGTCATGAGAAACCCCAAAGGATTCTATTTTCAAATCGCCAAATTCACTTGTTAATTCAGTTTTTATAATATTTATCAAGGAATCATCAATCTTTCCAACACAATTCGGAAGATTTTTAAATGTATTATAGTTCAGATATATTGGGATCTTATATTTTCTTGAAATTACACCTAATCCTTTTATATGATCATCATGTTCGTGAGTTACGAATATCCCATCAATATCATTCGGATTAACCATAATTTTTTTTAACCCATCCTCAATCCTTCGACCACTTATTCCTGCATCTATTAGTAAATTATAATCTTTAGAACCTACATAAATAGAATTACCTGTGCTACCACTTGCCAGTACACTATACTTTATCAAGTTAGATCCCCCATATAATTGTTAAATTCTAATAACCTAATTTTAACTCAATTCCCCCTGTAAATGCATTTATAAATATCGCATTAACATTATCTTCAGTTCTATATACTATTTTCCATACTGGTGTTAAATCCTGAATAGTTGATTGATTTTCCTGTCCCCTAAACCCTAATTCCATATTATCAATTTCTGAATTTTTAGGAATTAACTGCTGTTCTACCGCTATCCGAAGTGCTGAATTAGATGATATTACTTGTTTCTCTAAACCCACGCTAATAATCTCAAAATAGTTTTGACTATAGTAAATAACATTTCTGTCATCAACATTCACAATAGTTTTTGCATCGAAAAAGGGATAGCCATTCTTAATCTGGTAATATACAAAATAATCTTTACTATTTGATTCAACTGAACTGTATTTATACTCCCAAAAATTATTGATTCTATCTCCTAATACTTCTTTTAAAATATCCTTGCTAATATTTTGTTCATTACTCAAGCTTATTAAATTATTATCAGAAATTACATTGTTATTTACTTTTAAAAATGTCATATTGGGCATTTCATTTGACATATCAATATTTAAAATAATATTTTTTTCTTCAAGAATAATAATTAATTCCTCGACATTATCTTTAGTCCAAATTCGATTAAAATTATTTTCACTATATTTAATATATAACTGGTATCCTAATATTAGATTCAGCAGTAAAAATGATACAATAAATATATTTTTTGCTTTACCCCAATCCACAATCACTCATCTCCATTATTTATACGCTGGAATTTTTAAATTGGTTTCATCTTTCATATCTACTAACCAGTATGGGTCCAAAATAATATTATTTTTGATTCTTTCAACATTATATATTAATTTAAGTGATATTATATCTATTTCATTTACTCCTTTAATAGCTAATTGATTTAGTAATTCTTCCCCTGATAAAGTTTTCTTTACTTCTATCTCGCTTTTATCAATAAATACAATTGAACGCTGAAACAAACTTATTAAACTATCAAAAACCTTTATTTTTATATAACCATACGTTCCGTCGTCCTCTATCAGTGGAAAACCATTTACATACTTTCTGAAAACTAACTCTGTTCTATCTTCATTGTATTTTAATTCAACATGTTCTAATAAGTACTCTCCATCCCATCCGCCATGTTGGTTAATAAATTTAATTGCTGCAGTTGTGTCTCTTTCAACATTAAATCCTTCATTATATTCTAAGATAGGTTGATAATATGATATATATTTTCCTTCAGTATTATATTGCAAGCTGTTAATTCCATCTGTATATAAAATTGCTTTTTTAGTGTCTTGCTCATATACATTTCTTACAGAGCTGGGATCTAGGAATAACATTTGAATTAAATCACTTTCAGATAAAAAAGTATATGTTTCTGAAATTTTATTTATATTAAATTCTTCATCTGGAATGTAATACATCTGTTGAACCAATTTATTCTTATTATCAGTATATGATTCATAATAACTATATTTAGATTCATCTTTAGCTTTATCAAGATAATGATTTATAAACTGATCTATGGTTATTATTTTAGCTGAATATACTTTATCTAAACTATCTGAAATAAAATAGACTTGAAGATTATCATTCTGATCTATAAACAGCCAAAGTCTACTAATATCGTTTAAATATTTATTACTACTATTAATCTCAAATAATAAGAATAAAGAATCATAATCTAAAGGATTTGAAAAAATTAACTCAACACCTTTATTGTTTTCTACAATTTCATTCCAATTTATTTTTTCAATTTCTAAAGAAAAATTGTAAAATATCCAGTTTCTCATCTCATCATTAATAAGATTATATATTTCATTATCTGTTCTTATTAACGTATGGGTATTATCACCAAAATGAATAATTATTTCTGACGGTTTTATAAGTTGTTCTACCTCAATATTGTCACCAAATTTTATTTGAGGATAATATTCTGATAAAGAAACCGAACTATCATTAAAATTATAAAAATTTAAAAAACTTGTTAGAACTAAACTATTTAAGACTAATAAAAGTAAAATTACTGATTTTATTCTTTCTTTCATCAAGTCACATCCTCTTCATCAATCGGAATGTAAAATGTGAATTTTGTTCCTCTATTCATTTCACTTTCAACATATATCTCACCTTGATGTGCTTTAATTATTTCATATGAAATAGATAATCCTAATCCAGTACCACCCATTTCCCTAGACCGAGCTTTATCTACACGATAAAACCTTTCAAATAGTCTTGAAAAGTGATTCTTTGGAATACCAATTCCATTATCCATAATTTCAACATATAAATTTTTATTAATTTTATATACTGTGACTAAGATTTTTCCGTTTTTATTTGTATATTTAATAGCATTAGAAATCAAATTGTTTAATACCTGATCAATTTTATCCCTATCAGCATTAATCAAAGGAATATTTTCCGGCAAATTTATTTCATAATCTATTGACTTTTGTCTAAATTTAAAATTAAACCTATCAACTACATCCTCAATCATTTCTCCAATAGAGATAAGAGATTTATTAATTATCGTTTTATTCTCTTCCATTCTAGATAATAATAATAGATCATTTACTAATCTAATCATTCTATCTGTTTCTTGACTAGCTACCTTAATAAAATTATTTGCTATTTTTTTATCATTAATTGCTCCATCCTCTAGTGCTTCCAAATAACTCTTGATTGTTGTTAAAGGTGTCCTTAATTCATGTGAGACATTCGCCACAAAATCTTGTCTAATTTGTTCAAGCTTTTGTTCTTTTGTTACATCATATAAAACAATAATTGCCCCTACTTTTTCATTGTTATTATGAAAGATATAGCTAATTGTTAATTTTAGAATTTTTATATCATTTTCTACTTCATGCTCATATAATAAATAGTCCTTACTATTAGTTAAAATTTGTTCGCCTAATATATCATTTATGTTCTTAAATTTAACTTGAGCTTCTTTAATCCCTAAGAGATCTAAGGCTCTTTGGTTAATTAGAATTAATCTTTCATCTTTATCGGTGGCGATTACACCATCACTCATATTAGATAAGATGTTAGATAGTTTCTCTTTTTCTTCCTCGGTTTGATTTATTGCGTCACTTAATCTTAATGCCATGTGATTAAATGTTTCTCCTAAATTCCCAATTTCATCATTACTATATATTTTTACTTGTTGATTATAATCTCCTTTAATTATGTTTTCTGCTTGCTTTGTTATTTCCTTTATTGGCTTTGTAATAGTTCTTGATAACAAAAACCCTAATAATACCGTAAAAATTAATGCAATTATTATTGCAGACAATAAAATTCTATTAATTCTATATATAGTGTCGTATACATCTTCTACTGAAGCTTTAAGAAATACCACACCTAAAACGTTTTTTCCTTGTTTTATAGGGATAGCTAAGTATTTTATTCTATGTCCTGTCTCTGAATCTATTCTAACAGCTTCGCTTCTAGTTCCCAATAAAGCACGATTAACTTCGGTTTGAGATATTTTTTTCCCAACTATACTTGGAACTTTCTTTTCAGAGGAACTAATTATAAAGCCACTATTATCTATTATTGAAACATCAACTCCATTTAAAGCAAACAAATTGTTAACTAAATCATCTATCTCTTTTTCATTTTGTTTATCTTCAATTAAATATCTTTCTAAATTTACAGAAAGCAAGCTCGCTTGGGCATCTAATGTTTCATTAAAATTATCAATATAATAATCTTCTGTGAATTGAATAAAATACAATCCAATAATCTGCATTGATATTAATATTAATAATATGTATATAACTATTAACTTCCACTGTATACTATTAAAATATTTTTCCATCTCAATATACACTACTCCTTATTAGATGGATTTAATAAAACATAACCTAGTCCTCGTTTTGTTATAATATACTTTGGCTCACTAGGATTATCTTCAATTTTCTCTCTTAATCTTCTTATAGTTACATCTACTGTTCTTACATCTCCAAAATAATCATATCCCCAAACTGCTTGAAGGAGATGTTCTCTAGTTAACACAATTCCTTTTCTTTTTGCCAAATAATAGATAAGTTCAAATTCACGATGTGTAAGGTTTATAATTTCTTCCCTTTTTCTCACTACATATGTTAAATGATTTATTAATATTTCATCAATAATAATTTGTTTGGATGTGTCTTCTAGACTATCATTAGAATTAATTCTTCTAATATTAGCTTTTATTCGTGCCATTAATTCCCTATTTGAAAATGGCTTTGTTACATAATCATCTGCTCCCATTTCTAACCCTAGTACTTTATCAACCTCTGCATCCTTAGCAGTTAACATAATAACAGGATTATTTGTTATTTTTCTAATTTCTTTACATACTTCAAAGCCATCTTTACCTGGCAACATTATATCTAGTAATATTAAATCTGGTTTATAATCTTTTGTCTTTTGTATTCCTTCTATGCCATCAAAAGAGGTGTAAACTTTATATCCTTCTTTTTCCAAACTAAATTTTAAAATGTCAGATATAAGTTTTTCATCTTCTATTACTAGTATTTTGTACATAAAATTACCTCTCTTAATTTTAATAGTTATTTTCTAATATTTACAGTTTATCATAAAGCCAAACTTTATTCAGATAGAAGTGGGGGTCTTATCATATCTGGATAAAGCATTAATATTTTTGAATCTGACAAATAATCTTTTTATAAAAAAAAAGATAGGCTTGTCCCTTAAAATTATGAACATAAATCCTATCTCTTTTAGACTATATAGTTATTATTAATTACCAATATAATTAATTGGATTTCTTTTTTCTCCGTTTACTATTACCTCGAAATGTAAATGAACTCCATATGAATTTCCTGTATTGCCCATAATACCAATTTTTTGCCCTTTTGCAATGCTACTACCTACCGATACGCTTATAGTATTTAAATGACCATACAACGTCTGAATGCCATTCCCATGATCAATTATAACACAATAACCATATCCCCCTTTATAACCAGCAAAAGAAACTTTACCACTATCAGCAGCCTTAATTGTTCTATTATTAACCCCTGATATATCAATGCCATAATGAAACGATCCCCATCTAGGACCATAATCACTAGTAATAATTCCACCTACAGTTGGCCAACTAATGGCTCCGGATCCCTTGGATGGTACAATTTTTGTACCTTTAAGTATAATTTTACTTGTAGGTTCTTCTTTTATTTCTTCACTTAAAATTGTTTTTTCAATAACATTTCCATTTTCTTTAACTACAGCATATTCTACTAATTTTTCCCCTTCTATTCCTTTAACAAGTATTTTTGACTCATTAACATACATAGAATCATCAGCTCTATATTCAACTGAATATGGTATTCTTTCAATCTGTTTAGTATTTTCTGATGTTAGTACAGTCACAGGAGGAGTCATCGCAGTAACTACTACCTCGTCTCCTATATGAATAAGTTCACTATTAAGCCAAGGATTCATTTTATATACCTGTTCCGTAGTTAAACCAAATTTTACTGCAATCTCAGAAATTGTATCTCCTTCTTGAACAATGTATATCTTTTCCTCTAACGTTCCCTTTTTCAACAAAGTAAACATATTATCTTCAGAAATTATTCCTTCGGGTAATATCTTAGTTTCTTCAAGCATAACTTCCTCTTTTATCTCAATACTATTTAGTAAAACTTCTTCATTTCCTGATTCTCCAAAAGACGCTGCTAACACAGAGGAATTTTTCTTTGGCATATATTCCTCTTTAATATTATTTAGAAGACTATTTGCAGTCTCTTCATTATTCACTACACCAATTAACTTTCCATCAATAACAATTGAAATCCCTGTCGCTTCATATTCAACAATATTTTCTAAAGCGTCTAAAGTTTTATCATTATTATAATCTACTTTTAATTTCCTTTCGGACACAAAAGCTATATCATTGTTTAAGTCTAAATTAATATTTGTATATTCTTCTTGTAATTTAATATAATATTCATTTTCCCAATCTTCTACAATTTTTTTATCACTAACAATTCCTATCTCTTGTCCGTCTACAATAACATGATATATTGTATCACTATTATAAAAATATACTCCGTAAGAAGAACATATAATAACAAACCCCGTTACAGTACTAATTATTATTAATTTTTGTTTGCTTTGTATGTATTGATTTAATGTATGAAATTTTTCAAATGATTTTTTACTTAAAATATCCTGCTGTAATTTACCCTTTGCTCTGGTAAATTTACTTTTTCCCATGATGACCTCCTTATTTAATAAGTTTGTTGCAAACTTATCTAAACGGCATAAAAATAATTATGATAAAATATATGAAGTTATTAGAATCATAATACTAAATGTATTAAATTAAATATGCTTTTTAAACTATTAATCTAATATATGCTAAATCTATATTGTTTAAATTAAAAATTACGCATTTTTACTATAAAAACTTCATATAGCTCGATATTTTACACTTTATCATAAAATACCTCATCCTAGCAAGTAACAAATGTTGTATTTTATACTTTTACTCAATTACCTAATTTAATTAACATTAATATTCCCATTTTTCCCTTTTTTCTATAAGGATATACAATAACTAGTTTAAAATATCTACTACTATGATAATGCTATTAATAAAGATTATTTTATAATAAAAAAACAACTTTACGTTGTTTTTTATTATAATGCATTTATTATGCTATAAAGCTATGCAAAAACTCCACGTAAATTTATTGTCTGTTCCCTTTTTGGTCCAACAGAAAGTATTGCAATTGATATACCTGTTAGTTGTGATACTCTTTCCACATAATGCCTTGCCTCTATAGGTAATTTATTAAAACTACTAACCTTTGTAATATCCTCATCCCAACCATTTAATTCTTCATAAATAGGTTCACACTCAGCAAGAACATTTAAGCTTGCTGGGAATTCTTCAAGTATTTTTCCTTTATATTTATATGCTACACATATTTTTAGTTTATTTATTCCTGTTAAAACATCTATAGAATTAAGTGATAACTCCGTTATACCACTTACACGTCGGGCATGTCTAACTACTACACTGTCAAACCAACCAACTCGACGAGGTCTCCCAGTAGTAGTACCATATTCATTCCCTACTTCACGAATTCTATCTCCTATATAATTATTTAATTCTGTTGGAAATGGGCCATCACCTACTCTAGTAGAATAGGCTTTTGAAATACCTACTACATGATTTATCTTAGTTGGACCAACTCCGGCACCAATAGTTACGCCCCCAGCAACTGGATTTGAGGATGTAACATATGGATAAGTTCCTTGATCTAAATCAAGCATAACTCCTTGTGCTCCTTCAAATAAAACCCTTTTCCCTAGATCAATTGATTCGTTTAAAATGACCGATGTATCTGTTACATAGGAGCGTAAAACCTCTCTGTATTGTGCATATTCCTCTATTATCTCTTCAATTGAATAACCGTCAGTCTCATAATACTTCTCAAATAATCTGTTTTTTTCCTTTAAATTTCTTTCAAGTTTTTTTCTAAACTCATCCTCTTCTAAAAAATCGGCAATTCTTATACCAATCCGAGCAGCTTTATCCATATAGGCAGGACCAATTCCTTTTCCTGTAGTACCGATTTTATTAATACCCTTTATTTCCTCTTCCATAATGTCAATTTTTATATGATAGGGCATAATTAAATGAGCTCTATTACTTATTTTTAAATTCTCTGTTGTAAAACCTTTATTATGTAAATAATTTAATTCCTCAATTAATGCTTTTGGATTTATAACCATACCATTTCCTAATATACATATTTTATTTGAATAAAAAATACCTGAAGGAATTAAATGTAACTTATATTTGTTTTCTTTAAGAGTTATCGTATGCCCCGCATTATTTCCACCTTGATATCTTGCAATAACTTCTGCGTTTTCAGCTAAAAAATCTGTTATTTTGCCTTTTCCCTCATCACCCCATTGAGTTCCTACTACAACAACTGTAGACATACAATTCACCCTTCCTATATTTCCATTTATCTAAACAACATATTTAGTTTAACAATAGTATTTTCTAATGTCAACGTAATATCTGAACGTTTATGTGATATATATATGTAATGTTCGTCTTTTTTAATTAATAAAAACAGGAAATAATTATTCCTGTTTTCAGATGAATTAATTATATTATTTATGCTTCTTTATACTCTACTTCTTTTCTTATTGAATTTACAAATTTATTATAATTCTTTAAAAAGACTAACTCAATTTTACCAGTAGGTCCATTTCTATGCTTAGCAATTATTATTTCTACTATATTTTTATTTTCCGTTTCTGGATTATAATAATCTTCCCGATATAAGAACGCGACTACGTCAGCATCTTGCTCAATACTTCCAGATTCACGAATATCAGATAACATTGGTCGTTTGTCTTGTCTTTGTTCTACAGCTCTACTAAGTTGAGACAAAGCTATGACAGGTACTTCTAATTCTCTAGCAATACTTTTTAGTTGTCTTGATATTTCTGATATTTCTTGTTGTCTATTATCTAATTTACCTCTTACATTTATTAATTGTAAATAATCTATAATTATCAGACTTAAACCTTGTTCTGCTTTTAATCTACGAGCCTTAGATCTAATATCAAAAATATTTATTCCTGGTGTGTCATCAATGTAAATTGGAGCTTCAGACAAAGTACTCATTGCTATTGTTAACTTACTCCAATCTGAATCATCTAAGCTACCTGTTCTTAATTTGTGTCCATCTAAATTACCTTCGGAGGAAATCATACGTTGAACTAATTGACTCGCAGACATTTCTAGACTAAAAATTGCTACTGGTAATTTACTCCTACATCCCACATTTTGAGCTACATTTAATGAAAATGCCGTCTTGCCCACACTAGGTCTTGCAGCAATTATTATTAAATCTGATTTTTGAAATCCTGTAGTTATTTTGTCAAGTTCTTTAAATCCAGATATAGTACCCGTAATCTCTCCACTATTATGATGTAAATATTCAATTTGATCTATTGTCTTTTCTAATACATCTTTTATTAACACAAACCCATTATTTATTTTTTTATTGGATATTTCTAAAATTCTTTTTTCTGCTAAACCAATTAATTCGCTTACATCCTCATTACCTGAATAACTTGTACTTGCTATTTCAGTAGTAACTTTAATTAATTTCCTAATAATTGCTTTTTCTTCGATTATTTTTGCATAATATTCCGCATTTGCTGCAGTTGGTACAGCATTAACTAAATCGGTGAGATATGTTACTCCCCCAATTTCTTCTAATAATTTATTGCTTTGTAATTCTGCTGTTAACGTGATTAAATCCACCGGCTCACCTGTTTCAGAAATTTTTAACATTGCCTTATAAATTTTTTGATGAGCAGTACGATAAAAATCTTCAACAGTTAACATATCTCCTATTGTAATTAATGTATCTTTTTCTAATAAAACAGCACCTAATACAGCTTGTTCAGCTTCTATATTTTGTGGTGGAATTCTATCTAAAAAAAGTTCGTTCATTCTCTGAATTCCCCTTTAAGTATATTTTTACTCCTCTTTTACATTAATTTTTACCGTGGCAATAACTTCTGGATGTATTTTTATTTTTATTATTGTCGTTCCTATTGTCCTAATAGGTTCATCTAATAAAATTTTTCTTTTGTCAATTTTAATCTTTTCTTTCATTAATGCCTCTGTTATTTGCTTTGAAGTTATAGCTCCAAATAATTTGCCATTATCCCCTGATTTGGTAGTAATTGTTATAGTTAAATCATCTAATTTATTTGCTAATTCTTGGGCTTTATTGAGCTCAATCTCCTTTCTTTTTGCTTCACTTTCTTTAAAAACTTCTACTTCTTTAACATTTGCGTTTGTGGCAATTTTTGCTAATCCGTTTGGAATTAAATAATTTCTAGCATATCCATCAGCAATATCTTTTACATCTCCTTTTAATCCCTTACCTTTTACATCTTTTAGAAATATAACCCTCATTTATTCATTCCTCCCCTTTATCTAAGGTCGTTTGTAACACTTCAATCAATTTAGTCTCAGCTTGTTCTAATGTCACTCCATCTAATTGAGTTGAAGCGTTAGTTAGATGTCCTCCTCCTCCTAAATACTCCATTATAACTTGAACATTAATTTCGCCTAAAGATCTAGCACTAATTGATACTAATCCATCAAATCTTTTACTGATAACAAATGATGCTAAAATCTCATTCATATCAATTAAAGTATCTGCAACTTGCGCTATTTCCATCTGATCAAGTTTTTCATCAGCTACTACAATAGCTATGTTTTTATAAATTACTTTTGCCTTCTTAACTAATTCAGCCCTTTTAATATAATGATTCATATCTTCTTTTAATAGACTTTGAATTAGTATCATGTCAGCTCCCTTTGTTTTTAAAAATGAAGCAGCTTCAAATGTACGATAACCTGTTCTATATGTAAAACTTTTCGTATCCACTATAATTCCTGCTAATAAAGCAGATGCTTCAATTCGACTCAACTCAAGTTTATTAGTTTGATATTGTAGTAACTCCGTTACTAACTCACTTGTTGAAGAAGCATAAGGTTCAATATAACTAAGAACAGAATCCTCTACAATTTCTTCTCCGCGTCTATGATGATCGATGATAACAATTTTCTCTATTAACTCAATCAACCTTGGTTCAATAGCTAAAGAAGGTTTATGATTATCAACCATTATTAATAATGTTTTATCTGTAATATGATGTTGAACTTTATCTGAAGTAATAAAATATTCTGAATAATCTTCTAGACTAATTATCTCATCTATTAATTTTTTGATCATAATATTTGAATCGTTTAAGATAACGAAACCTTTTTTATCTAATATTTTAATTGCCTTAAGTACTCCAATAGCTGCACCTATTGCATCCATATCAGGTAAGCTATGACCCATAATCAATACTAAATCGCTTTCTTTTATTAAATCTCTTAAGGCATGAGAAATTACTCTTGCTCTTATTCTTGTCCTTTTTTCAACAGCATTTGACTTTCCACCATAAAAAGTTATCTTGTCCCTAATCTTTACAGCGGCTTGATCACCACCTCTTCCGAGAGTAATGTCTAAACTAACCTGAGCCAATTCACCTAGCTCAATAAATGAGTCAACTCCCGCCCCAACACCTATACTTAATGTTAGAGGTATCTTATTATCTTTGGTAATCTCTCTTACTATATCTAATATATCAAAGCGAGAATTTTCCAGTTGTTCTAATATTTTATGATTTGTAATTATAAAGAATTTATCTACAGCATATCTTTTTAAGTAAATTTTTAAATCTTTGGCCCAATCATTAATTACGCTTGTAACTTCATTAAGCAATAAACTTCTACTTAAATCATCAATCCCTGCAGTAACTTCATCTAAATTATCCAAATGTAAAATACCAAAAACTAACCTTTCATTATAATACTTTTTTAAGAGAAGAGCATATTGGGTGATATCTGTTAAATATAATAATCTTTCATCAGAATTTATTTCAACCTTATAAATATTTTCACCATATTTTATTTCTAATTCTTTGCTTTCATTAGCTTCTATTAACTCAGGTACTATATTCTGTATCTTTTCTCCTAAAATATTTTCCTTACCTGTGATTATATTTATATAAGGATTATGCCATACAATCCTCTCTTCTTCATCATATAAAATAATCCCAATATTAAAATAATGTATTACATCTGTGCCAGCTTTTTTTACTCTATGGTGAATTGTTTCAATATATCTTTCTATATCATTCTTATAAGCAGCTTCTGACAAATATACTATGTATATTAATATACCTAATATAATAATTCCAAACGTACCTACTACCCAAGAATAATATATCAATACTGAGATAAGTATTAATAATAAAAATGTGATTGTAATAATATAAATTCCTCGAAAGCGACTCTTTGCATATTTAAACATACATATCAAATCCCTATTTAAGCTTTTTTCTTAAATTAAAAGTCAAATCAATCATACCTAATATTTGAACGATTTGATTTAATATAGGTATAAATATTGCTAATATTGCAAGTATAGAAATAGTTTTCCCTAATTTCTTAGAATATGAATAATAAAAAATAAATGATAAACCTTGTATTAATAAAACTATAGTAAGTATTGGAAATAAGTTTAAGGTTACAATCTTTAAAAAATAAATATTAGGATTAAATAAGTAAATTAATGCCACCACAAAATAGTAATAAATAATACTTCTAGGAAATACCCAGTTTCTAACCGGAGGAAATTTTGGAATTACTAAACCAAGTCTTTTTAATATTATACTAGCAATAAAATGATTAGTAAGAACATACAATAAAGCAAAAACTATAAACACGAACGGTAATAACAAACTTGCAACTTCAACAAATTCATCATATTGCTTCATTAACTGTTCAGATTGTTGTTCTCCAAATTGATTAAGAATATTCTCAGTTGAATCTAAAGAACTTTGTAACATCTGATTAAATGAATTAGAAATACTAACATCTAATACCATATTACTTAAAGCTAATATAATAATAACATTTATTAATGTAATAAAAATTGCAATGGATATAGTTGTTAACAGACTTGTTCGTTTATAAAGTTTATCCATAACAAACCCAACTGAACCAGCTAATATTGTTAAAAATATAGCCACAATAGAACCAATAAATAATGAAACTATTAGATTAATAATAAATATAACTTTCCACTCCAGCCCCTTTGCCTGATGAA
>CAZIGM010000027.1:0-26954 GCA_964538675.1 uncultured Bacillaceae bacterium
TGTATCATACAAATCATAATGATATAAAGAAAATAAAGTCTCTCTTTCATTTAATAATATAGTAAATACCAAATAACCAATAATTGTTATTTTTAGTAATGACTTAAGTAATTCAACAAGTGCTCTAAGTGAGAAAATCCTTTTCGCACCTGATATGGGATTTATCTTTTCTAGATTAAATTTTAGTGGTTCACCAGTAAAAAGAAATCCAACTTGAATTAAATTTCCTGCAATAGCACCTATTAAAGCTAAAAGGAAAATAGGCGCCATTATCCATATTAAATCATAAATAATTTCTAAGAATAAAGGTCGTATACTTTCATATGTTAATTCCCAAAGAAGGTACTCATTTAATATCTTATTATACAAAGAGATTATTCTATCTGCTAGAATAGAACCAAAAATAAAGAACGCAATGAAAATAAGTAAAAAAATAAATGCAGATGGCAATTCATTTGTTTTTGCTACTTGTCCCTTTTCTCTGGATTCCTTTCTTTTTTTAGGGGTTGCTTTTTCTGTTTTCTCACCAGCAAAATATTGCAAGTTCATATGTATTGTAGCCATATTAAGACCCCATTAAATTCATAAGATTCTTCATTGCAATAATCATTTGTTCAAATACTTCCTTAAACATATAAATAAATCCCGCAGCTACGAAAAACATTATAATATAATTCAATAAAACCTTAAGTGGTAATCCAACTACAAAAACATTAAGTTGTGGTACTGTTCTTGCGATAATACCAAGTGTAATATCCGATATTAACAATGTAACAACTATTGGTGCTGCTATTTTGAAAGCTAGGATAAACATTTTCAAAAAAGCTGTCAGTATAAATACCATAACAGATTCACTACTTAATTGAGTTATCCAATCACCACCTATTGGTAAAATGTAATAACTAGAAATAATACCATCCAATAATAAATAGTGAATATCTAATGAAAAGAATAGTAATACGGCTATAGCATATTTGAAATTACCCAGTAAAGGAACTTGATTTCCTGTTTGAGGATCAAATACGTTAGCCATTCCTAAACCGTTTTGTATATCTATAAATGCTCCAGCAACTTGTATACTTGAAAATATCATCTGTGTAATCCAACCAAGAACTAGACCAATCATTGTCTCTTGAATTAATACTAAGATAAATAATCCGTTATCATTAACTAAATCTTGAGTATCAAAATTTATAAACGGAAATAATATTATTACTAAAAAAAAGTTAAATCCTATTTTATATTGTAAAGGAATAGTCCTAGAAGAAAAAATAGGTGCACTTACAAAAAAAGCTGTTAAACGTACAAATACTAAAAGAAAAGAATAAAGATAATCTAGAGATATCATATTTTTCTCCTAATATCCAACTACTGAACTCATTTGATTAAATATATTTAGCGTAAAATCAATCATATGTGATAGAATCCAAGGGCCAAATATAATAAGAGCTAATAATACAGCAATTATTTTTGGAACGAAAGCTAATGTTTGTTCTTGAATCTGTGTTGTAGCTTGAAAGATACTAACTAATAATCCTACAAGCAAAGCTAATCCTAACATTGGACCAGAAACTAGTAAAATAGTAAAAATTGATTGTTGAAAAAGATCTATCACATAATTTTCTGACATCAACTAACTCCCCTAATTAAAGCTTTCTAGTAAAGACTTTACTACTAAGTACCATCCATCTACCATAACAAATAATAAGATTTTAAAAGGTAAAGAAATCATTGAAGGAGGAAGCATCATCATACCCATTGCCATCAATGTGCTAGAAACAACCATGTCAATAACTAAAAACGGTAAATAAATCATAAAGCCCATCTGAAAAGCAGTCTTTAATTCACTTATTGCAAATGATGGAACTAAAACCGTTAACGGTATATCATCAATACTTTCTGGTTCTTCTATTTGTGCGTAATTTAAAAACAATAATAAGTCCTTTTCTCTTGTCTGTTTAATCATAAAATTTTTAAATGGTTTAATACCTTCATCAATAGCTTCTTCTTGAGTAATTTCATTATTAAAATAAGGTTGTAATGCTTTCTCATTAACCTCAGTAAATGTAGGACCCATAACAAAAAAAGTTAAGAATAATGCTAACCCTATTAATACTTGATTTGGAGGCATTTGTTGAGTTGCCAGTGCATTTCTTATAAAGGATAATACAATAACAATTCGCGCATAACTGGTCATAAGTATTAAAATAGCTGGGGCTAATGATAATACTGTCAGTAATAATAATAATTGTAAGGTTGTAGAGACATCTTCCGGATTTTCTGAAGTGCCAATTTGCAAATCTAACCCAGGAATTATTACATCAGCTTGTGCCACAACAGGTACACATAAGAATATAATTATAACAAATAGAATGATTATAACTTTATGTTTAATATTCATGTTAATCCCTTTTTTCAGTTATTTCTTTTTCCTCAAATATATTGTTTATTGAATAAATCCTCTTCTCTTTTATTTGATCAAATTTTTCAGTTAATTCATTCTCAAACTGTTTATAATTATTTACTTTTTTATTATTTAGTTTCATGCCAAACATATTTCTTTGTTTCATATTCTCCGAATCAATAAAACTTTTTATAGCTTTTGTATCATTTTCATTTTCCAAGACTTGAATAAGATTTATATTTTCGCCAACTCCTAAAATATATATCTTGTTACCAATTTCTATTACTTGAACAGATTTGTTTTGCCCCAATGGAAATCCACCAAAACTATTAAAAATTGAAGATCTACTATATTTATTCCTTTTCTTAATAAGCCAAAATAAATAATAAATAAGTAGTAATATTAGAACTAAATATACTATTACTTTAATTACATCAATTGTCGATATACCAACATCATTTGGTATCCCTTCTAAAGCAAAAACAGTAGAACTTGGAATTATTACTACTAATACTAAAAATATAAAAATAATTATTTTCATTATATATAACATTCCTAACTAAAAGCTTTTGATATTGCCTCTATAACTCGATCAGCTTGAAACGGTTTAACAATAAAGTCTTTTGCACCCGCTTGAATAGCATCTATAACCATTGCTTGTTGCCCCATCGCTGAACACATAATTATTTTAGCTTCTGGAAATTCCTTTTTTATCTGTTTAAGAGCATCAATACCATCAAGTTCTGGCATTGTAATATCCATTGTAACTAAATCTGGTTTTAATTCTTTGTATTTTTTCAACAGCTTCAGCACCGTCATTAGCTTCACCTACAACGTTATAACCATTTTTTATTAAAATTTCTTTAATCATCATTCTCATAAAAGCAGCATCATCAACAACTAGGACAGTTTTACCCATCTTTTTTTCCCCTTTCAAATTATAAAATCATTAATTTATTAATAACATTTTACTGCAACCTTCTAACCCTATCAATCTGACTAATTATATCAGTTATTCTAACTCCAAAGTTCTCATCAATTACAACTACTTCACCTTTTGCAATTAATTTATTATTTGCATAAATATCTACCGGTTCACCAGCAAGTTTATCTAATTCAATAATTGACCCTGACGATAACTCTAAAATATCCTTTATCATTTTCTTTGTTCTTCCTAGCTCAACTGAGACTTGTAAAGGTATATCCATCAGTAAACCTAAATTAGAATCAAAATTCTTTGCACTTCCTTTTGATTCTAATTCAGAAAACTGTACAGATTGAACATTAATATTATTCTCATGATTATTAGGTTTACTGTCAGTACTATTATTCACTTCAGTCTTTGATTCATTAAGACTTTCAGAATCTTTACTTAGAGTCGAATTATTAACATCTTCATTGTCATTACTATCTTCTTCATTAATAATCAGATATTCAACCATTTTTTTTGCGAATGAAGTACTAATTATCTGCATAATGTTTGAATCAATTAAATTACCTATTCTTATTTTAAATGATACTAGTAATATTACATCTTCTTTAGGAAGATTTCCATTTCCTATACCATTAACAATATCTAATACATCAACACTTGGTGGAGATATACTAACTGCTCTATTAAAAATCGCTGACATAGAAGTGGCTGATGAACCCATCATTTGATTCATTGCTTCTTGAACAGCACTAATATCCATATCGCTTAACTCATCACTAGAAATAGTTTCTCCATTCCCTCCAAGCATTAAATCAGCAATTACCTTAGCATCATTGGATTTTATAACGAATAAATTAGTTCCGTCAAATCCATCTATATACTTAACATAAACAGCAACGTGAGGTTCAGGAAATTCATTTGATAAATTTTTTGTATATGTGGCATTTATAACTGGAGTCGTTATTTCTACTTTTTGTCCTAATAATGCTGATAATGCAGTTGAAGCACTATCAAAAGAAATATTGCCAATTTCTCCAATGGCATCTAACTCAAAATCAGATAAATACTCACTAACTACAATTTTATTACCCTCTTCTTGCTTAGAATCATTATTCAACAAAGCATCTAATTCGTCTTGAGATAACATCTCATTACCCAAAGATATCAACTCCTTTCGTATCAATATCAACAATTTGAACTGCTATCTTACCTTTAATTGAGCCTGGTATTACACTAAATTTAGGGGTGTTATCTACAAAAGCCGTTAATGAATCATCAATATTGTTGTCTAATTTAATAACATTCCCAACCGATAATTGTAAAAGCTCAGAAACCGTAATAGTTGATTCACCTAACCCCACAGAAAAAGTTAATGGTGCATATTGAATATTCTTTTGTAAATTGCCATAACTTTCTTTTCCGGGGTCTTTTTTTTCTTGTGCAAACCAATTATGTGCAGATAATTCCTGCAGTACAGGTTCTAATACAACGTGAGGAAGACATAAATTAATCATTCCAGTTGTATCCCCAATTTTTGTATTAAAAGAAATTACTATAACAGTTTCATTTGGTGAAACAATCTGCATAAATTGCGGATTCATTTCCATTATTTCTAGTTTTGGTGTCAAATCTATTATGTTCTCCCAAGCCATTTTAAAACTATCTGAAGTTTTTGTAAACATACTAAGCATTATATTAATTTCAATTTCTGTTAGATTCCCTATTTTATTTGCTGATATTCCTGGTCCACCTAGAACTCTATCCATCATAGTATAAGCTACATTTGGGTTGATTTCCAAAACCATTCTTCCCTCTAAAGGATCTGCAGAAAAAACATTTAATATAGTCATCTTCGGAATAGATTTTATAAATTCATCATATGGAATTTGATCAACTGACACAACAGATATTTGTACAAACGTTCTTAATTGTGCTGAAAAATATGTAGTTAAAAGTCTTGCATAATTTTCATGAATCCTAGTTAATGTACGTATTTGATCTTTAGAAAATCTTAGCGCCCTTTTAAAATCGTAAAGCTTTACTCTTCTTACATCGTCATCTTTTTTTAATTCTTCAGCATTCATTTCACCAGAGGTTAAAGCTTCTAACAGGGCATCTATTTCATTTTGAGAGAGAATTTCAGACATCTATATCACCTCATCGATAATTGAAGCAAGGTACACATTATTATTGATAGAATAATTGTGTAATATCAATACTAGCTACTTTTCCATCTTGTAATATATTATTTATTCTGATTATTAGGTCTAGTTTAAATTGATTAATTAACTCTACAGAAGAAAACGATTCTATAGAATAATTTTTTAAAAATATAATTATCTCATCTTTTATTTTTGACATTTTATTTTCTGCATCTTCTAATGCAAGTCCTTCATCAGCTGTTTGTATAGTAAGGGTTAATTCTAGCACTATTACAGACGAATCTCCAAGATTTGTACTGATTTTAGGAATATCAAAAGTTATCTCAGTAAGCTCTTGATTAGTCTCCTCAACTTCTTCGGGATTGCCCGGGAAAATATACTGATATAATACATAAGACACTACACCTAGTAATACAATTGTGATAATTATAATTATAGATATATTTAGTAATTTATTCTTAAACACTCAACTACCCCCAAAGATTTACACTTATTTATTAATAGAATGTGTTCTGTTAATAAACTTCTCAAATTGCTGTATTAGATTATCAACAGATTGCAAAACTATATATTTTTTACCATTATTTAATGTAATCACCGTATCTGGAGTTTTCTCTATTGTTTCAATCATTAATCCATTAATAACAAATTCTTTCCCGTCTAATCTATTAACTGTAATCATCGTAATATCTCCTATTAATCTAATGATTAGTCAACTTAAAATGGCTGGGGGGAAATCCCCCAGCATTAACTTATCGTTTTAAATTCACTATCTCTTCTAAAATTTGATCAGATGTTGTAATTATTCTTGAATTTGCTTGAAAACCTCTTTGAGCAACTATCATTTCGGTAAGCTCAGAAGTTAAATCAACGTTAGACATTTCTAGTCTTCCTGACAATATACTTCCTGTACCATATTCAGAACTTCTTGCCTCAACGACCTCAAGTTCTCCGTCAATATTAGCATTGAGAGTCATTTTATACATTGACCCTCCTACTTTTTCGAGACCAGCAGGGTTTTGAACTTTAACAAGACCTATTTGAGTAATTATTTCAGTCTCTCCATCGGCATCAGTAGAAATAATACTCCCGTCAGAAGAAATCTCATAAGCTACTGTTTCTTGTGGTATATTTATAGCTTCACCACCCACACCTAGAACTAAATAACCTTGTGGAGTTACTAAATTCCCTGTAGCATCTCTATTAAAATTCCCAGCTCTTGTTAAATATATAATCTCTCCATCTCCATTCGGAGAAACAGCAAAATAACCATCACCTTCAATCGCTAAATCTGTTGGAACATTAGTTGTTTGTGTTGAACCAGGTGTATGTATGGTGTCAATTGCTGCTATACTTGTTCCTAAACCAACTTGTTGAGAGTTTCTTCCACCCTGTTCACCTTCTTCTGGCACTGTAACACCAGATAGTTTTTGATTTAATATATCTGAAAAAGTAATTCTATCAGCTTTAAATCCAGTAGTATTTACATTTGCTATATTGTTTCCAATAACATCTAATTTTGTTTGAAAACTGTTCATACCAGAAATACCTGAATACAAAGAACGTAACATTTATTTTTTCCTCCTTATTCACCGTATCAGTCATTCAACGGTGTAAGGCCTCCCATATTGGGTCCAGCCTCTTATAAAATTACTGCACTATCTATATTAGTAAATATATGTTCTTTAATAGATTTATCATCAACTGTTGTTACAACAATTCTATTAGGGATATTAACTACAAAAGCAAGCTCATTTACTAAAATTAATGAATCTTTTGAACCCTTTTGAGCTGCTTTTTCTACTGCTTGATTTAGTTGATTTAATACATTTGAATCAAGTTCAATACCTCTTAAATCTAATCTTTCTTTTGCGTGATTGCTAAATTTTATCTTGTTGTCATTAATAATATTTAACTTGTCTTCAAATATAGTATTGAAGCTTTTATTGTTTTGTTCCGTATTGCCAACATCTATCTTTTTTGGTGTTGTGATAGGTTGATTTGGAATATAATTCTGACCAATTTTAAATGATTGGTTCATATCAAACACCTAAATCAACTTTATAAATATCGTCAACCAGAATTTCTTCATTATCGATTAAAGCGAAAAATTGTTGGTTTTTTTGATAAATCCCCTTTATTTCTCCGCATAAATCTATTCCATCAGAATTATTCCAATATCCAACTTTACCAATTAAATTAGAGTAATTTACAAGCAAATTTTGATTTGATTGATCAATTAAATAATTAATTTGACTATTTGTATCAGAATTAATATTTAATAATTCCTCAACCATTGAAGTTAGCCCTGTTGCCTGTTCTAATAAGGAAACCTGTGCCAATTGTGTTATATATTCTGTATTATCCATCGGTTCTAAGGGGTCTTGGTTTTTTAACTGTTCGACAAATAAAAACAAAAATTGATCCGACGTTATACTGCTCAGATTAGAATTCGTTGTATTTATATTTGTCCCAGTTGCATCAACAGCAGTAACTCCCATATTACCACTCCTTTCCTTTTAAACTGTATAGTCTATACCTGATAAATAATAAATATCATTTAGTACTTCTTCCTCTTCATTTAAATTACTACCTGAATAATTTACTCTGTCCTGCTCAGGTTCTTGTTGTTGAAAGTGTCGTTGTTCTGAAAATCCAAAACCATTATTGTACTGATTTGAAGAAGAGGCATGCTGACTAGAAGAAGATGATGCCTGTTGAACGTCAATTTTTTCAACTTGATAACCTAATAATGATAATGAATTTTTCAATTGATGAATCTGATTTTCTAACATCTCCTTGCCCATCGCTGTTTCAGCAATTATTTGTGCAGAGATTTGTCCGTTATGTGTAGATAATTTTACATTTACTTGCCCAAGTTCTTTTGGCTGTAATTGAATTTTTGTTTCAGAATCACCATTTGGCAATTTTAAATTTTTAATAATTATTTTCCCAAGCTCATTAGTGAAATTGTCATTAACAAATAAATTTTGAAGTCCTTGATTACTATTTAATAACTTACTATCAACATTTGTTTCATTAGCAATATTATTAGAAGTTATCTGTAATTGATTCAAATCGATTGTCTTAACTTCAAAATCTTGATTTGTATAATCTGAAAACCCAACTTTTTCAAGAGAAAACAAATTGTTGAATAATAAATTATTTTGTAGATTTATTGTCTTGTTTTTGACCATAAAATTTGTATCTTTACTATTTTCATCGTCAGTTTGAATTGATTTTTTTTCAATAATCTCAGCAACATTTTCTAAAATAAATTTTATATCATTTTCTTCCATTGTCATTAATAGTTTTTGAAGCTCTTTATTACTATTTATTAATAGATTGTTATTACTAAGATTAAAAGTATTTTGTAATAAATATTGATTATTTTCTTGCATGTTTCCTTGAATTAATTTTTGAACATCACATTGAGATTCATTTGCTAAAGCTAAAATGTTATTTAGCGAATGATAGGCTATTGATTGTTCGTCAACTATTAATTCATTCTCAGTTGCTAATTCCGCTAGTATCTGGCTAAAACTAAATATTTTGTCTTGATTATTATTTTGTATACTATCATTTGTTGACTTAGTTGCAAGATTTGATTTCAATGCTACAATTTGTTCCATCTATTCTCACCCCCTTTCTAGAATACTTAAATTAAAGAATAAATTATTGATAAATCTAGTAAACAATAATCTATTCTTTTAAATTATCAATCTCTTCTACCAATTCCGAAATTCTTTCTTGAAGAGCTCTTATATCTTGATCTTTTGAATATTCCTGGTCTTTTAAGAGAATTGATATATCTGCAGCCCTTTCTTGATCCATTTTTTCTAAAATACTACTTTTTGATTCTATGCTCATGCTTTTTAATATTAATGCAGATTCCTCTAAGCTTAGATATGAAATAATGCTAGCAGCATTTTTTGGATTCATATTTTCATAAACTTTTGCCAAGTCGGTTATTTCTTGTTCTCTTGTTTTATCAGAAATATTTTTTTCACTAAGTTCAATTTTTAATGCCTCAATCTGTTCATTTAATAAATTAATTTCTTCATCTTTAGCAGTAAGTATACTATCATTTTGATTAATAATCTGATTTTTCTCATTTAAAGTTATCTTTAATTCATTGACTTGGAATTGCAATTCATCCTTACTTAAATTTTTATTTACATAATCACTATCAGTAAATTGTTCATCATCTATCAATTTTTCTATAACAGGTATATTATTTAATGCCATGAGCATTTTCCCTTTTACATCATAATCCAAAAACCATAAAACTACTACTGTTAAAATAGAGATAAAAATAATTGGAAGTATAATTATATAAAATATCCATTCAATTTTACTATATCTCTTTTCTGTATCTTGTGACATCTCTATACTCCCCTTTTGAATCTTCTTGAAGCCATTTCATCTAGTTCTTTTTGCTCAATTCTAGTTTTATCCAATATAAATTCTTTTTGCTTTTTTTCTTTAAGATTCAACCACTTTTTTTCTTCAATTTTTATGTTAATCAGTTCATTATACTTTTCCTCAATAGATCTCTCTATTCTATTAATATTAACTATATGCTTTGCTAATTGATCCTCCAGAAATTGAAGGTATGACTGGTATTGATTAATCTCACTTACAAAAGTACCAGCTAACTCCTCAGAATGTATTTTATCATGTATTGAATTTTTATAATTACTTAATTCTTCAGATTTTTCTTTTTCCAGTTTTAAGTTATGTACAAGCTCAGCATACATATATTCAATCTGTTCTCTACTTTTCTTTTTCATATCTAATATTTTTTGAAAAGAATAATAAAAAGTGCTCATTCATTAAATCTCCTTAAAAGTAGATATTAATTTATTAATAGATTCATCATATTCAGATAATTCATCTACTTCTTGTTTCGTAAAATCTTGTATAATCGGATAATATTCTATTGCTTTATCAACTAATTGATTAGTTCCATTTTTATAAGCACCAATATTAATTAAATCCTCAGAGTCTTTGTATGCAGCTAATAATCTTTTTAAATTATCAGAAGATTTTAAATGATTCTTTGAAACGATATCAATCATAATACGACTAATACTTTGCAACACGTCTATTGCAGGATAATGACCCTTTTGTGCGATCTTTCTATCTAGAATTATATGTCCATCTAATATACCTCTCACAGCATCCGCTATCGGCTCATTCATATCATCGGAATCAACTAACACTGTATATAACGCAGTAATTGAACCTAATTCACTGTTACCTGATCTTTCAAGTAATTTTGGTAAATCTGCAAAAACTGAAGGAGTATAACCTTTAGTAGCGGGCGGTTCTCCTATTGCTAATCCTACTTCACGTAAGGACATTGCATATCGTGTAACTGAATCCATCATTAAATTAACATTTAGACCATTATCACGAAAATATTCTGCAATACTAGTCGCTATGACAGCGCCCTTAATTCTTACTAAAGCAGATTGATCTGATGTAGCAACAATTACAACGGATTTTTTCAAACCTTCTTTTCCTAAGTCTTTCTCAAGAAAATCCTTAACCTCTCTTCCTCTTTCACCAATAAGAGCAATAACATTAACATCTGCTGATGTGTTTCTTGCAATCATTCCTAATAATGTACTTTTGCCAATACCACTACCAGAAAATATGCCCATTCTTTGTCCTTTTCCTACTGTTAATAAAGAATCTATTGCTCTAACCCCTAAATGAATAGGTTCTGTTATTCTAGGTCTTTTTAAAGGATTGGGAGGAGACTGGCTTGTAATATAATTTCTTAACCCAAGAGGTAGTTTCTCTCCGTCAATCGGTTCTCCTAAACCATTAAGAACACGACCTAATAACTGAACTCCTACTTTAACCATTAGTGGAGAACCAGTATTAACTACATCACAACCAGGTCCAATAGAACCTAACTCTCCTAAAGGCATTAATAACACTCTGTTTTTTTTAAATCCTACTACCTCAGCCTTTATAGGAATTTTACTTTTTCGTGGATAAATTAAACATACATCCCCAATTTTAGCTTCTGGTCCAAAAGATTCGACAACGAGACCTATAACTTCTGTGACTCTTCCATACATTCTATATGTATTTACACTTTTAATTACTTTTTTGTATTTAACAATATCTATGTTACTTGTCATCCCTCTGTCCTACCTGCAATATCATATAGTGCTTGTTTTATTTCTTCTAACTGTGTATCAATCTTTGCATCCAAAGTACCCGTCGATGTCCTTATAATACAGCCTCCATCATTAATAGATGGATCTGGATATATCATTAGTTCAACTTGACCATTTAATTCTCTTAACAAATCTTCTCTCGCGCTATGAACATATGAAAAGTACTCAGGATTTATATAGATTGATATTTTCTCGAATTCATTAACATTTTTTAATGCTTCTTTAGCAATTAATTTTATTATATTTTTATCTGTTTCCATTTCTTTCTTTATTATTTTTTCAGCAATCTCAATACTAGTTTCTATTATAGGCAATTCAGCCTCCTGGATTATTTGTTCCTTTATTTTGTAGGACTCTTCTAATATTTTCTGTGCTTGCTCAATCTTTGACTGATATTGCTGTTTCATATCATCTTCCGCAATTATTTTCCCCTCAGAGTATCCATCCTTATAGCCATCTTTCTTTACCTCTTCAATAATATTTAAGTCCTCAGCCCTTTTATCGTCCCACCATTTGTTTATATTATTTTTTTCTTTCTCAATTATTTCATCAGCCTGTTTTTTTGCTTGTCGAATAATTTTTTCTGCTTCTTGTTTAGCTTCCATAATCAATTTTCTTTTTTCCATATCATTTTCAGAATTATCGTCATCTATATTAATAATATTTACGTTATTCTCAATATTTTCACTGATTTCGAATAAATCATCAATAGAATGAGTAATTAGTTTCTTTTCATTATTAAAATTAATAGATTTATATATTTTAGACAATTATATCATCGCCTCCACGAGCAATGATTATATCTCCCGTTTCTTCTAGACGCCTAATAGTAGATACAATCTTTGTTTGTGATTCTTCAACATCTCTTAATCTAACAGGACCCATATATTCCATTTCCTCTTTAAATGTTTCAACCATACGTTTCGACATATTTTTATAAACTACGTTTCTTACATCTTCACTCGCAACTTTCAACGCAAGTTGCAAATCAGAATTTTCTACATCTCTTATTACTCTTTGTATAGAACGGTCATCTAAATTAACTATATCTTCAAATACAAACATTCTCTTTTTAATCTCTTCAGCTAACTCTGGATCATCAATTTCAAGAGTATCCAAAATTGTTCTTTCTGTCCCTCTATCAACTCCGTTAAGGATCTGAACTATACTTTCTACCCCACCAGCTGAAGTATAATCCTGTTGAAAAGTAGACGATAATTTTTGTTCAAGAACTTGCTCTACTTGATTTATCATCTCAGGTGAAGTTGCTCCCATTAAAGCTATCCTTCTTGCTACGTCAGCTTGTTTATCTTGTGGCAGAGAAGACAATATTAACGATGATTGTTCTGACTGTAAATAAGATAATATTAATGCAATTGTTTGTGAATGTTCATTTTGAATAAAATTTAATATTTGATTAGCATCTGATTTTCTGGCAAAATCAAAAGGTCTAATTTGTAATGTTGCGGATAAACGATTAATAACCTCTAAAGCCCTTTGTTGACCGTAGGCTTTATCTAAAATATCTTTTGCATACTCAATTCCACCATGAGAAATATATTCTTGAGCAATAGCCATTTGATGAAATTCTTCCATCACTTTACTTTTATCAACATTATCTATTTTTTGCATATTTGCAATTTCAAAAGTTAATTGCTCAATCTCATCCTCATTTAAATGCTTATACACTTCTGCTGAATACTCGGGACCTAAAGTAATCAGTAGTATAGCAGCTTTTTGTCTCCCTGATAATTCACGCGTCCTTGCCATTTTTACCACCTATTCTTCATATAACCATGAGCGTATAAGTTTTGTAAATTCATCTGGTTTTCTCTTAGATAATTTTTGAATTTCTTGTTGTAATGCAGTCTCCTCAGTTAAAACTGGAGAAAAATCAAATTCAGGTTTAATATTTTCATCTTTTTGTAAATCCATTAATGTTTGCTCTTTACGTTTGTTATTTCTCTTAACTAATGAAAATCCAGCTCCACCAATTGCTAATACCGATAAACCAACTAAACCATATAAAAGTAAATTATTTAAATTATTGGTATTTTCATCGAAATATGAAATTGGTTGATCAAATTCTTGAGCAATGACTGCAATTTTTGAGCTAATATTAATATTTCCATTTTCATCTGGTCCAAGTGCTACAGATAACACTGGAGAAATCAAGTTAGTAATATCTTGTGTAATCTTTTGTGTTTGTTCTGCCTCGGGATCCATATTAACAGCAATAGTTATACTTAAATCTTCTAAATGATAAGGACTACTTATTATTTCATTAGTAATTTCATTAACATCATAATTGATTCTTTCTTCTATGTATTCATAAGAACTTTCTGTTCCTGAATTAGATTGATAAGTTGGAATCTGAGTATCTCCTGTTCCAACAATACCACCAACGTTATCACCGCTAGTTGATGACTCTTGTATTTGTTCAGTACTTATTGGTATGCCTTTACCATCGACAACAGGTTCCTTAAGATTCTCTACTGTTCGTTTTTGATCAAAATTCATTTTAGCAAATACATTTACACTGATATTATCTGGACCATATATATCTGCTAACATGTTTTCAATATCTTTTCTTAAACTTTGTTGAAAATTAACCTCAATACTTCGCTGTTGATCATACGTGCTAATTGTTGAACTATTTCCATTTTCACTAAACTCTAATGGTTCTCCATATTGATTTGATAAAGTAATATTTTCTATTGGTAAATTAGGAACACTTCTTGATATTAAATAGTAAATATTTTTAATTTGAACTGATGTAAGGTTCACACCAGGTTCAATATTAAGTATTACTGAAGCAGTGGCTTTTTGTTCCTCTTCTGAATAGAATACCTTCTCTTTAGGTAAAGTTAACATAACTTCAGCTTTATTAATTCCATTTATACCATTTACAATTAAAGCTCGCAATTCCTGTTCAATTGCATCTCGTTCTAATATACTCAACTCAGAATCTGTTATCCCATAGGTTGCACTATCCCAAAACTTTGAATAAATACTACCACTATCTAACTCTTGTGCGATATTTATTTTTACTCTATCAGCTTCAGCTTCTGGAACTGAAACTACTGTCCCTCCGCCACTAATCTCGTAAGATACACCAATCTCATCTAGTTTATCTATAATATTCCCTGCAGTTTTTTCATTTAAATTCACAAATGTCGGAATATAATTAGTACTAGTAGAAATCATGACCATTATTATTAGAGCAAATATAATGAATGCAACTGAAGAAACAAAAAGAATTTTTTGTTTTGTCACTAATTGCTGCCAGAATTGTATGTATTTTTCTTTATATTTCTGAATTATATCATTCACGTTGTATTCTCTCCTCGCTTACCAGTGAGTATTATATTTGCATCCTCATTATTTCCTGGTAAGCCTCAACAACTTTATTTCGAACTTGAACTGTAAGTTGCACACCTAAATTAGCTTTTTCCAGAGCAATAGTTACATCATGTAAATCTTCAACATTACCAACAGCAGCTTGTTTAGATAATTCCTCTGCAGCATTAACATCTGTTACTACTTCATTAATAGCATTTTTAAATATATCAGAAAAATCAATACTAGTTTCTTGGTTTTTATTACTATTAAAATCAACAAGCTTATTATTCGCTATATTATTTAATGATAATATTTCATTATTCATTATTTATCCCTCCCTATTTTCCAATCTCTAAAGCTTTCATTAATATAGATTTAGTAGAATTTAAAGCTGTGACATTAGCTTCATATGCACGTTCTGCAGCTGTCATATCTACCATCTCTTCTAGCAAATCAACATTTGGATAATATACAAATCCATTTTCATCTGCATCTGGATGAGAGGGTTGATATACTTTTTTATATGGAGAGCTATCCTCAACTATATCAGTTACTTTCACTCCGTATGTATTATTATTCTGGGCATTATGTAAAATTTGATTAAAACTGTTTCCTCCATTTGGTTCAACTACAACCATTTTCCTAGTATATGGCTCCCATTTACCATTAACAAATTTTGCTCTAGTTGTTTCGGCATTAGCAATATTAGAAGAAATTACATCTAATCTTAATCGTTGTGCAGTTAATGCAGAAGCACTAATATCCATCGTTTGAAAAAGTTTCATTTTTTATCCTCACCCCTCTGTTATAACATAACGTAGCATTGAAAACTCTTTATTAACTAATTCAGTCAAGCCATTAAAATAAATATTGTTTTCAGCTAAAATAGCCATTTGATAATCAATATCTACATTATTCTCATTAATTAACATAGACGTATCATCTTGAGTTATTATTTTTGGTTGATAAGAATTGTCTTTACTTTGTCCAATAACAAAATGTCTTGAATCAGAACGTTTACCTTGAAATACTAAATCACTTGCGTACTTTTCTTTTTCATTATTTAATATATCCTCAAAAGATACATCCATCGTTTTATATCCTGGAGTGTCCACATTAGAAATATTATTAGTAATTAATCGTTGTCTAGTAGAAGATACATCTAAAGAGCGCTGTAATACATTAATATTATTAAACAAATCCATAGTTTACCCTCCAAATCTATTATAGAAAAACATACTTATTTTTATAATTAAATTCAATTAGTGATACTTCAATACAAAAACAAAAAATCCTGCAAATTTCGACTTCTTTTAAAAAATTTTGTCATGATATCCTCTTCTTTAAAAGTATAATATCAAATTTATTAAAAAACAAAAAGTCCTAATCATAGGACTTTTGTATGAAAGTAGGAAATAGTAATATATTTTTATAGAAATAAAAGTTTTTAAATTCGACAAATATTTACAAACAATGAACAATTTGTTTTTTATTTAATTTAATCTTAATTTTTCCAATTCAAAAAGTAATTTATCATTTAAAACTTTAATATATGTTCCTTTCATGCCTAGTGAACGAGATTCAATAACACCGGCACTCTCTAATTTTCTTAAAGCGTTTACTATAACAGAACGAGTTATTCCTACTCTATCAGCAATTTTACTTGCTACTAACAGACCCTCTTTTCCGTTCAATTGTTCAAAAATATGTTCAACAGCTTCGAGTTCACTATATGAAAGTGAACCAATAGCCATTTGCACAACAGCTTTATTTCTAACATCTTCCTCAATAGCTTCTGATCTTCCCCTTAGAATTTCCATTCCAATAACAGTTGCCCCATACTCAGCAAGAACCAAATCTTCGTCATTATATTGTTCGTTTAATCGACCCAATATTAGAGTGCCCAATCTATCACCACCACCTATTATTGGAACTAGAGCAGTAAAACTATTCTCAAATATTTCTTTCATTTCAGTAGGAAAAGAAGTTAAGGGATTATCTATACCAATATTTGAGATTGTTTCATCTTGTTTTAATAACAATGAATTATATTCCTCCGGAAATTTTCTATTTTCAATCATATACATTACTCGATCGTTATTAATTGGTTGTGCAATAGTAATTCCTAACATGTCGCCATCAGGATTAACAACAAAAATATTTGCATCGATTACATCACTTAACACCTCAGACATTTCACTAAAATTCACTGCATGACCTGCTGTTTTTTGTAGTAGACGATTAATTCTTCTAGTTTTTGCTAATAAGTTCATCATATTACAATCCCCCTGAAATTTACAAAATATATTGAGCTAAGTCCCTATTTTTTACAAGCTTAGAAAGTTTATCATTAACGTACTCCGGTGTTATTTGTATACTTTTTAAATTAATATCTGGTGCTTCATAAGAAAGGTCTTCCAACAATTTTTCAAGTAATGTATTTAAACGTCTGGCTCCTATATTCACCGTCTCTTGATTAACATCGTAAGCTAACTTTGCTAGCTCACAAATAGCTTGTTCAGTAAACTCAATATCAATACCTTCCGTTTTTAATAAAGATATATATTGTTTTGTTAGAGCATTTTTTGGTTCAGTTAAAATTCGAATAAAGTCCTCAGCTTTTAAATCATCTAATTCGACTCTAATAGGAAATCTTCCTTGCAATTCTGGAATTAAATCCGAAGGTTTTGACATATGAAAAGCTCCAGCTGCAATAAATAAGACATAATCTGTTTTAACTGCTCCGTATTTAGTTATGACAGTTGATCCTTCTACAATAGGTAAAATGTCCCTCTGTACACCTTCTCTTGATACATCAGGTCCTCTTTCTTTTCCTACTATTTTATCAATTTCATCAATAAAAATAATTCCTGACTGCTCTGCCCTATCTATTGATTCTTGAGTAACTTCATCCATATCAATTAATTTTTGAGCCTCTTCTTGAATCAAATACTTTCTTGCTTCCTTTATTGATAATTTCCTTTTTTTGACTTTCTTTGGTAGCATACTTCCTAAAGCATCTTGTAAGTTAATACCCATTTGTTCCATACCTGATCCTGAAAATAGTTCAAACATTGAAGGATTGTTATCCTCTATTTCTATATCAATTATTTCATCATCTAGCTCACCATTTAATAACTTAAATTTTATTGAACGCTTTTTCTGATTAATATCCTCATTATTATTATTAACATTATGTTCAAATTCAGGTTCATGCCCTTTATTAAATAACATCTCTATTGGATTGTTTACTGCTTTATTTTTTTTAGGGTAAGGTACCAGAATATCAACTATTCTATCATTAGCTAACATTTCAGCTTTATCCTTAACTTCTTCTGTTTTCTCAGCTTTCACCATGCGAATAGACGTTTCAATTAGATCTCTAACCATAGATTCAACATCACGTCCAACATAACCAACTTCAGTAAATTTTGTCGCTTCAATCTTTACAAAAGGAGCCCCTACAAATTTTGCTAAACGTCTAGCGATTTCAGTTTTACCTACCCCTGTAGGTCCAATCATCAAAATATTTTTAGGAACAATCTCTTCCCGAATTGTCTCATCTAAAAGACTTCTACGATAACGATTCCTTAGAGCAACTGCTACTGAACGTTTCGCATCATTTTGCCCAACAACGTATTTATCTAATGCCGCAACAATTTCACGAGGAGTTAAGGAAATATGCAAGTTCATCAGATTACCCCCTTATAAAGTTTCAATTATTATATTGTTATTTGTAAATACACATATCTCTGATGCAATTTTTAAAGATGCTTCTGCTATTTCTTTAGCAGTTAAATTCGGCGAATATTTTTTTAATGCTCTTCCAGCACTTAGTGCAAAGTTTCCTCCGGATCCTATTACTAAAATTCCATCGTCTGGTTCAATAACTTCACCACTTCCAGATATTAATAATAAATTATCGTTATTCATAACTATTAACATAGCTTCTAATTGTCTTAATGCCTTATCCATTCTCCACTCTTTTGCTAATTCTACAGCTGCTCTTGAAAGATTACCATGATACTCCTCTAATTTCCCCTCAAATTTTTCAAATAATGTAAATGCGTCTGCAACAGACCCCGCGAATCCAGCTAAAACTTTATCGTGATACAGCTTTCTAACCTTTTTTGCAGTATGCTTCATTATTACTGAATTTCCAAGAGTTACTTGTCCGTCCCCTGCCATAGCTGATTGTCCATTGTGCAAAATCGCAAAGATAGTAGTTGCATGAAAAGTCTGAGACATATACTCATCCTCCTTTTTATTTCTTATGCTCTAGGGTGATAATTATTATAAATAGACTGTAACTTTTCTTTAGTTACATGGGTATATATTTGAGTTGTTGAAATATTAACGTGTCCTAAAAGTTCTTGAACTGCGCGTAAATCAGCTCCAGCATTTAATAAATGTGTTGCAAATGTGTGACGAAAAGTATGAGGGCTAATTTTTTTTGTAAATGCTAAAGATTCAACATATTTATTTATTATTCGTCTAATACTTCTATCAGACAACCGTCCACCATATTTATTCAAAAACAAAGCTTTTTCTTGTGGATTTGAGTTTAATTTCTTTCTAGAATTATTTATATAATTATTCAATGCCTCTATAGAATATTGTCCTAAACTTACATACCTTTCCTTTGCACCCTTACCAAATACTAAAGCTGTCTCTGTAATAAAGTCAATTGAATCAATATTTAATGATACTAATTCACTAACACGCATTCCACTTGCATAAAGAACCTCAAATATTGAACGATCCCTAATTCCCAATAGTTTATTAGGGTCTGGTGCTTTAAGTAGTTCATTTACCTCGTCAATATATAGAAAGTTAGGTAATTTCTTTTCAATTTTTGGAGTTGAAACCATTTGAAAAGGATTAACTTCTATATAATTTTCTCTAATTAAAAACCTATAAAAAGTCCTCATACTTGATAATTTTCTTGAAATAGTCTTCCGTGAGTATTTTTTTGTATTTAATAATGTCAGATAATTTCTTATATTTAAATAGCCAATATCTTCGATATCTTTGATTCCAATACTCTTTGCAAATTTCTCAAAATCTTCTATATCTTTTAGATATGTTCTTAGAGTATGAATAGATGCATTTTTCTCAATTTGTAAATATCCTTTATATTCTACAATATACTTATCAAACATTTTTATCCCTCTAACTCTCATTAATGCAAATATTAACATAAGTATAACTTATTCTAATAAAGCCGAACTTTATTCAGAAAGAGTTTTACGAAAATAATCTAAAGAATTCAAAGCCCTTTCAGACAATTGAAAGTTTCTCTCTTTTTTATCTCTAATTTTTATTTCTAATGGAGGTAATAAACCAAAATTAGCATTCATTGGCTGGAAATGTTTTATGTTTGCTGTCGTTATATAATGTGCCATGCTTCCTAATACTGTTTCTCTAGGGAATATCACTGAATTATTTGAATTAAATACTAATGACGCATTAATTCCAGCTATTAAACCTGAAGCTGCTGATTCTATATAACCTTCAACTCCAGTCATTTGTCCTGCAAAAAATAAATAATCATTCTCTCCAAATTGGTAAGTTGGCTTTAATAATTTAGGAGAATTTATATATGTATTTCTATGCATAACGCCATACCTAACAATTTCCGCCTCTTCTAATCCAGGTATTAATCTAATAATTCTTTTTTGTTCTCCCCATTTCAAATGTGTTTGAAAACCAACTATATTATATAAAGTACCTTCAATATTATCTTGTCTTAATTGTACTACAGCATGTGATTCCTTGCCGTTTTTTGGATTTACCAATCCTACTGGCTTCATTGGACCAAATAATAAAGTTTGAATTCCTCTTTTGCCTATAACCTCAATAGGCATGCATCCTTCAAAAAAGACTTCTTTCTCAAAATGTTTAATATCAGCTGTCTCACCATTAATTAATTCATTATAAAAAAGTTTAAACTCTTCTTCATTCATTGGACAATTTATGTAAGCTGCATCCCCTTTATCATATCTCGAGGCAATAAATACTTTATCAAAATTTATACTTTCCTTTTCAATAATAGGTGCTGCCGCATCATAAAAGTAAAAATATTCTTCCCCTAGTAATTCTTGAATAGATTTTGCAAAGACATTAGATGTAAGTGGTCCGGTAGCAACAATAGTTATTCCCTCAGGTATCTCTTCAATTTCTTTATTTATAACCTCAATTAACGGATGATTGGTAATTGTATCAGTAATAAATTGAGAGAAATGGTTTCTATCAACAGCTAGTGCTCCTCCTGCCGGTACAGCATTTAAATCAGCACTTTTCATTATTAAAGAATCTAAGTTTCTCATTTCTTCTTTTAAGAGCCCAACAGCATTTGTAAGACTATTTGATCGTAAGGAATTACTACATACAAGTTCTGCAAATAAATCAGAATTATGTGCTGGGCTTTTTTTAATATGTTTCATTTCGAAAAGCTTGACATTTATACCTCTTTTAGCTATTTGCCATGCTGCTTCACTGCCTGCTAGACCCGCACCTACTACATTAATTGTTATATTTCGTTCCATTAAATAATCCTCCGTCTATCCAAAAATAACTTGATTTTTTTAATAGAAATTATGCTGAACAGGATTACTGTAACTCTTCGATATATTCACATACCGTACATTTTACCTGTGTTTTTTTCTTTGATCTTTTTTCTACTAACATTCCATTACATTTAGGACAGGGTCTTGAAATCGGTTTATCAAAAGATATAAAATCACATTCAGGATAATTCTTACAGCCATAAAAAGTTTTTTTCTTTCCTTTGCGTTCTACAATTTCCCCATCACATTTTGGACACTTAACATCAATCATATTAAGAATTGGTTTTGTATTTCTACACTCTGGGAATCCAGAACATGCTAAAAACTTTCCGTACCTTCCTAGCTTGTAAACCATATGTTTACCACATTTTTCACATGTCTCATCGGATATTTCATCTTGAATTTCTACATCTTTCATTTCTTCTTCAGCAATTTTAAAACTCTTTTCAAAATCCATATAAAATTCATCTAATACATCTATCCAATTGAGTTCTCCTTCTTCAACCTTATCTAAGTTATCTTCCATTTCTGCTGTAAATTCAACTTTAATAAATTTGGAGAAAAATTCTTCTATCATCTCAATAACTAATTTACCTAACTCTGTTGGCAAAAATTTCTTTTGTTCTAGTTTGACATATCCCCGCTTTTGAATTGTATCAAGGGTAGGGGCATATGTGCTAGGTCTTCCAATTCCTAACTCTTCCATTGTTTTAACTAAACGAGCTTCTGAATATCTAGGTGGTGGTTGGGTAAAATGTTGTTCTGGATTTGTCTCTAACAATTTTAATTCTTCATTCTCATTTATGTGAGGTAGATACTGCTCTTTATCCGTATCTGTTGAATCATCATTTCCTTCGACATAAACCTTAATAAAACCTAAAAATTTAATTTTTGATCCAGTTGCTCTAAATAATGCATTTTCTTTACCTATTATTATATCAACTGTCATTGTATCTAATATTGCTTGTGCCATCTGACTAGCAATGAATCTCTCCCATATTAAACTATACAATTTATATTGATCTTTTGATAAATAGTTTTTTATCGATGCAGGATTTCTTAATATAGAAGTTGGTCTTATTGCTTCATGTGCATCCTGAGCATTTTTGACTTTTTTACTTTGTTTTTTATGATTAGATATATATTCATTACCATATTTCTCTTTTATGTATTCCTTTGCTTCTTCTTGAGCTGAAGTAGATATTCTTGTTGAATCGGTTCGCATATATGTTATAAGTCCAACAGTGCCTTGTTTTTTTATATCAATTCCTTCATAAAGTTGTTGTGCTATCATCATTGTCTTAGAAGCTTTAAAATTTAATTTTCTTGCTGACTCTTGTTGTAGTGAACTCGTAATAAAGGGTGGCGCAGGGTTTCTTTTTCGCTCACTTTTTTTAATTTCCGAAACATTTATAGGGTAACCTTCTATTCCTTCAATTAATTTATCTACTTCCTCTTTTGATTTTAATTCAAACTTTTTCCCACTATAGCCATGAAATTTTGCTTCAAATTTACCATCACTGCTTTCCAAATTAAGTGTGACTGACCAATATTCTTCAGAAATAAAGTTGATAATCTCATTTTCTCGATCATTTATAAGCTTTAATGCAACCGATTGAACTCTTCCTGCACTAAGTCCCTTTTTAACCTTTTTCCATAATAAAGGACTTATCTTATATCCAACTAATCTATCTAAAATTCTCCTTGCTTGTTGTGCATCCACCAAATCCCCATTTATTTTTCTTGGATTTTTAAAAGCATCTTTTATTGCGTCTTTTGTAATCTCGTTAAAAATGACACGACAATTCTCATTTTCACTAAGATTTAATGCCCTTGATAGATGCCATGCTATAGCTTCTCCCTCTCTATCAGGGTCAGCTGCTAAATAAACTCTTTTTACTTTTTTCTTAGCATCTTTTAAACTTTTTAATATATCTCCTTTACCACGAATAGTAATATATTTAGGTAAAAAATTATTATCTACGTCGACACCAAGTTGACTTTTTGGCAAATCAATTACATGTCCCATAGAGGCTTTAACAATGTAACCCTTCCCTAAATATTTTCCTATTGTTTTTGCTTTAGCTGGAGATTCAACTATCACTAACGAATCTGGCATATTTTTTCCTCCCCAAATTGTTTTAGAGATTGTACCATCTTATTAACATTCCCTATTATTTAATAGTAGACTTATATTTGTCAAATTATTCAGTTATTTTCTTCTACATTTACTTTTCTTATATATAAACCTCCAGGAAGTTGCTTTATTATTCCTTTTACTTGAAGTGACAACACATTTTCATATACTTCAGGTAATTCGAAATTTGTTTTTAAAAAAATATCATCTATATGTAATGGATCATCTCCTAAAATATTATATATTTTATATTCATTATTATTTAGATCAATTTTATAATTGTTTATCTGTTTTTTATTTAACAGTAGATATGGAAACTCGTCAATAATATCATCTATAGTCTGAACTAATTTTGCTCCCTGTTTAATAAGTGAATTAGTTCCCAAGCTGTTTTTTGATGTTATTGGTCCTGGTATCGCAAATACCTCCCTTGATTGATCTAAAGAATGTTGAGCAGTAATCAGTGAACCGCTACTAATAGAAGCTTCTATAACTAATATCCCATATGACAATCCACTAATAATTCTATTCCTTTGTGGAAAATACCCTGGATGAGGTGTTTCTCCAGGAGGATATTCAGATATTAATAATCCCTCACTAGCTATTTCCTTATATAAATCACAATTTTCCTTTGGATAAATAACATCTATACCGCTTCCAAGAACAGCAATTGTTTTACCTTTATTGTTTAAAGAACCTTTATGAGCAATACTATCTATACCTCTTGCCATTCCACTAATAATAACAAATTCATAATCAACTAAATCCTTTGAAATTTTTTCAGCAATTACTTTTCCATAATTTGTCGGATTTCTAGTGCCCACTATTGCTAAAGTAGGTGAATTAACTAGATTTAAATTACCAATAGTATATAAGACCCATGGTGGTTGCGCAATTTCTTTAAGCATATTAGGATAGTTACAGTCATAATATGTAATAATTTTTATATTCTTAGACTCCCAATCTTTAAGTCTATCATTAAAACCATTAACAATTTTTTCATTATGTAATTCTTTAGTTATTTGTTCAGCTAACTTATATTGTATTCCTGTATGCATTGATATTTCAAGAGAATTCATTAAAAAAATTTTATTTAGTGGAGATATATACGTAACAAGTTTTTCAATAGTTTTCCATCCAACGCCTTTTAATCCATGAAAAAAAATTAAAATATCTCTATCCTGCAGTTTTAACACCCCCAATATTAATTATTTTTAAAAAATAGAAGTATATAAACTCAAAAATTACTATAAAGCCGAACTTTATTCAGATGGGAGTTTTAGCTCCACCTGAATTCTAGTGAGACTTATCCTAAATTCATTCTCCACCACTTATCAAAGCGAGACTAGGGAAATGTGTTCCCTTAGTGAGACTTGTGCTTTTTGTGTAAAAGTGGGGGTCTTATCATATCTGGATTAACTAAACATTTATCCAATAAATTATTTTTCATAAGAACATTTATTAATGTGCTTCCTATTTCAGCTGACGTATTAGCCATAGTTACTCCAGCTTCCTCTAATTTAATAATTTTATTAATTGCTGTACCATCTGAGCTTGAAATAATTGCACCAGCATGCCCCATCGTTTTACCAATCGGAGCAGACTTACCACTTATAAAACCAACAATAGGTTTTTTCATGTTTAATTTTATCCATTCAGCTGCTTCTTCCTCAGTAGTTCCACCTATCTCGCCAATCATAATTAAAGCATACGTATTTGAATCCTCGTTAAACATTTTTAATACATCAATAAAACTGGTTCCATTAATTGGATCTCCACCTATTCCAATAGCTGTCGACTGTCCAATTCCATTCTTTGTAAGTTGATATACTGTTTCATAGGTTAATGTTCCGCTCCTCGATACAATTCCAACATGTCCAGACAAATGAATATAACTAGGCATTATACCAATTTTACATTCACCAGGTGTAATAATTCCTGGGCAATTAGGTCCTATAAGACGAGTCTTTTTCCCTTCCATAAAGCGTTTAACCTTAATCATATCTAATACAGGAATACCCTCTGTAATACAAACAACCAATTCTAATTCTGCGTCAACCCCCTCAATAATTGCATCCGCTGCATATTCAGCAGGAACATATATAACCGAGGCATGTGCACCTGTCTTTTCTTTTGCATCTCTTATCGTATTAAATACAGGTACTCCTAGAATTTCTAACCCTTCTTTTCCAGGCGTAACGCCTGCAACAATTTTTGTACCATATTTCAAGCACTGTTCTGTATGGTATTTTCCAGCATGTCCTGTTATTCCTTGGGTAATAACCTTTGTATTTTTATCAACTAGAATGCTCATTATATATCCATCCTTTTATTTTTAACTAATTCAATTATTCTCTTTGCACCTTCTGACATGGAATCCACAACATAAATATTTAGATTAGATTTTTGTAATATATCTTTCCCTATTTCAATATTTGTCCCTTCAAGCCGTACTACTAATGGAAGTTCTAATTTTGTTTCTTTTACTGCAGATACAATTCCAGTAGCAATTACGTCACATCTCATGATTCCACCAAATATATTGACAAAAACACCTGAAACCCTTTTATTTGATATTAATATTCTAAAAGCTTCTGTTACCTTCTCAATAGTTGCACCACCACCTACATCTAAAAAATTGGCTGGTTCACCACCATAATATTTAATAATATCCATTGTGGCCATTGCCAATCCAGCTCCATTTACCATACAACCAATATTCCCTTCTAAAGCAATATAGCTTAACCCAAATTCTAAAGCATCCAATTCTTCTGAATCTTCTTCATCAATATCTCTAAACTTTTTTATTTCAGGATGACGAAATAATGCATTCTCATCGAAGTTGAATTTAGCATCCAAAGCAATTAAATTTTCATTGTCAGTTAAAACAAATGGATTAATTTCAATTAATGAACAATCTTTGTCTATATATATCTGATAAAGATTCATAAGTATATCGACAAATCTATTAACTAAATTACTTTGAATGTTTAGTGAAAAAGCAATTCTCCTAGCTTGAAAAGGCATTAACCCTATTGCAGGATCAATGACTTCTTTGTATATTTTATTCGGGAATTTTTTTGCTAATTCTTCAACATCTATTCCACCCTCATCTGAAGATATAATAACTACTTTATTAATAGCTCTATCGATGGTTAAACCAATGTAATATTCCTTTTTAATGTTTAATCCTTCTTCTATTAACAATT
>CAZIGM010000028.1:0-25053 GCA_964538675.1 uncultured Bacillaceae bacterium
AGTTTATTTGGCCAATTAATAATGTCCGGTATTATAGATAATTTCGGTTTATTTCATATGCCAGTAGTTAAATTTAAAAAGGAAAAGTTATTTGGTTATTCATTTATTTTAGCTGGAATAGTTTTTATGATTTTGTTTTAGGGATGAGAGGTGACAATATTGTATATATTATTAGCTTTAATAATTGGATTTATAGTAGTAATTGCAACTATATTAAATGGGAAAATTGCTCAAAAAATTGGCATTGTTAATGATGTTTTTATTAATTTTTTTGTAGGATTATTATCATCCATTTTACTAATGCTATTATTTAAAAATAATATTTTCGAAATTTCTGATTTGTTATCGATACCGTCGTATTATTATTTAGGAGGACTAATAGGTTTAATAGTAATTTGTTTGTCTAACATTATAGTTCCAAAAATCCAAGCAGCTTATCTAGTAATCTTAGCATTTATAGGTCAAATATTAACAAGTGCTTTAATTGATTATTTGTTTTTTGACTTATTTTCTAAAGGTAAAATAGTTGGAGGTTTGTTAATATTAATTGGACTAGCATATAACATTGGTATAGACAAGAAATATGAAATTATTGGTGATAAAGTAATTGATGTAAGTTAGATTTGTATTAATTGTTGTAAGTTTTTCTGTCCTTTATTTATCATCTGATTTCTTTTGGTAGGTTATTATATTGACTTTCTAACTATTCCGACTGATAATGTTGATAAAAATAGTTAATATTTTTAATTATTGAATTGTTTATGTGATATTAATTAATAATATCAGTAAATCTACTTACAAAAAGGAGTAAAAGATGAATTTACTTAATAAAGAACGAAAAACCATTTATCATATGATTAATATATATTGTAAAGCACATCATGGGAAAAATATAAATACATGTTCGGAATGTAAAGAATTTTGGAATTATGCCAATAAGAGATTAGATTTCTGCCCATATGGAGAAGAAAAGCCAAATTGTAAATTATGTCCTATTCACTGTTATAAACCTGATATGCAAGAATATGCTAAGAAGGTTATGGGATTTTCAGGACCAAGAATGTATAAGCACCCCATATTAGGTTATCACTATTTAAAAAATCAGAAGAGAAAGATTCCTCCACTTATAACTAAGAAAAGTAAAGACGACTAAATCTTAAAATATGTTACTGTGATTTAATATCAGTATAAATTAATTTTATTTTAAATAAAACATTAAGGGAGGTATTGACGTGAATTCAAATTGGGGATTTTCTACAAAAGCAGTTCATGGGAATTACAAATCAGATGAAACGGGTTCAAAGACTATTCCTATTCATCAAACAGCATCTTATGATCTTTTTGATGCTGATAGGGCAGCCAGATTGTTTGACCTAAAAGAAGACGGGAATATATATACAAGAATAAATAATCCAACAAATTCACTTTTTGAGGAAAAAATGAACTTATTAGAGGGAGGTGTTGGTGCTCTAGCAACTTCATCTGGTCAATCAGCAATTATGCTAGCCATATTAAATATATGTGAGGCTGGGGATCACGTTATAGCTGCATCTAACTTATATGGGGGTACATATACATTATTTAAATACACTTTTAAAAAGTTTGGTATAGACGTTACTTTTGTAGATCCTGATTTAGCAATAGAAGAAATTAGTAAATACTTCAAGCCAAATACAAAGATCCTGTATGGTGAAACAATTGGAAATCCAGGATTAAACATATTAGATTTTGATAAATTTTCAACACTAGCAAAAGAAAATGGTGTTCCATTAATTGTAGATAATACATTCGCAACGCCTTATCTTATTAAACCTTTTGATCTAGGTGTTGATATTGTTGTTTATTCAGCGACAAAGTATCTTGGAGGGCACGGTAATAGTATAGGTGGAATAATAATAGATAGTGGTAATTTTGATTGGGATAAAGAGAAATTTCCAGGATTAGTGAAATGCGATCCTAGTTATCATGGAATAGAATATGTTAAAAGCTTTGGAAAACTCGCTTATATTGTTAAAGCTAGAGTTCAATTATTAAGAGATATTGGCTCTACTATTAGTCCTTTTAATTCATTTTTGTTACACTTAGGACTTGAAACATTACCATTAAGAATGCAAAAACATTGTGACAATGCTTTAAACCTAAGTAAATATTTAGAGGATCATGACTTAGTGGAGGATGTTTCATATCCATTTTTAAAAACCCATTCTTCATATAATCTAGCAAAAAAATATATGTCAAATGGTGCTAGTGGAGTATTAACATTTAGAATTAAAGGTGGCAAAAGTGCAGGTAAGAATTTTATTAACAATGTCAAACTAGCTAGTCTTGTACCAAATATAGGAGATACGAGAACATTAGTTATTCACCCAGCCAGCACAACTCATAGTCAATTATCTGAAGAAGAGCAAATTGCAGCGGGTGTTCTACCGGATTTAATACGTGTATCAGTAGGACTAGAAAACATTGAGGATATAATCGAAGATTTTAATCAGGCTCTAAGACGCGGTTAAGAAAGGAGAAATATATATGCCAATAATTATTCCTGAAAAATTTCCCGCATATAAAACATTAACAGAAGAGGGATTATTTTTAATGAAAGAAAAAAGGGCACTGCATCAAGATATTAGACCCTTGCAAATATTAATTTTGAACCTAATGCCCCTTAAAATAATTACAGAAACACAGTTATTAAGACTTATATCTAACAGTTTAATACAGATAGAACTAACATTTATTCATCCCAAGACTCATATTAGTAAGAACGTTGATTCTAATCATTTAAAGACTTTCTATAAAACCTTTGAAGATATAAAGAAAAAGAAATATGATGGAATGATAATTACAGGAGCACCAGTAGAACATTTGGATTTTGAAGAAGTAGATTACTGGGAGGAACTTAAAGAAATAATGGATTTCTCAGATAAAAATGTTACATCAACATTATTTATATGTTGGGGTGCACAAGCAGGAATGTATCATTTTTATAATATTCCAAAACATACTCTTAATTCAAAAATATTTGGCGTATTTGAGCATGAGATAGTGAAAAAAAATCACTTAGTGAATGGTTTTGATGACGTTTTCTTAGCACCTCATTCTCGGCACACGGAAATAAGAAGAGAAGAGATTGAAAAGGTTAGCGAATTAAGTATATTAACTGAATCAAAAGAAGCTGGGGTATATATCATTTCAAATGAAAACAATAGTAAGATTTTTGTAACGGGTCATTTTGAATATGATGACTTAACCCTACATAATGAGTATCTTAGAGATAAAGAAAAAGGTTTAGATATAAATTTTCCAACTAATTATTATTTGGCAAATAACAATGAACTTAAGCCAAAAAATAGATGGAGAAGTCATGCAAACTTATTGTTTGCTAACTGGTTGAACTATTATGTATATCAGGTAACAGATTATAATTTAGAGTAAGAAGTACTTCTTGCAGGGAAATGTATGAATTAATAATTAAAGGTGAAAAAATTAAAGCCGTTGTCTTTTGAAAAAGGAAAGTAAATATGAGGTAGAGTAAATTGATGATTAATATTGATGATTTATACAATATGAATAATATAAAGAAATTTCCTTCAAAAAGAAACTCTGTATATCTTATAGAAAACAGAGACAATCTTGAGATTGTTAAAAAATTTAGTGACAAGGAATATTATAAAAAAGAGCTTATTATTTTTAATATTTTACAAAAACAAAAGGAATACAGTGGAGAATACATCGATTGTATATATAAAATTCCTCAACTTCTAGATTTTAATGAAGAGGAATTACTTATAAGGTATCAATATATTGATGGGGATACTTTATTAAACAGTTTTGAAAAATATGAAGAAAAAAATGATATCGAAGCTGGTATAAAGCTATTAAATTCTCTTTTTCAATGGATTAAGAAATTTCAATATGCATTAACAAAAGAAGAAAATATAGACGTATTGTCTTTAATAAATATAAATTTAGACAGTAGTATAATATTCAAGGGATTAGAGGCTGTATCGTTAGTTGATATTAATTTTAAGAACTTTATTATTAAAGGAAATTTTCTATATGGGTTTGATTTTGAAAATGTTTCTATAGAAAAAAAAATAAATGATTATGCGAGATCACTGGCGTATATGATGTTGTATAATCCTGTTGGGACTGAATATAAGAAAGCAATTTTGCCATATTTATTAGATAATTTAGAGGAATTAACAAACATACAAACTGACGAGATATATAAATGCTACATTAATGAAATTACAAAAATTGAAAAAAGAAGATCCCTAAAAACTAATAGTTAACATTGATTTAAGGTAATAATGATAAATAAAAAGAATATATTTACTTTATAGGGAATAAAAATACACCTGTCAATATTAATTATTATTTAGGAGGAAATAAAAAGAATGTATCAAGATAAAATTATTGTATGTAAAGATTGCGGGAACCAATTTACCTTTACAGTTGGAGAGCAAGAATTCTATATTCAAAAAGGGTTTGAGAATGAGCCAGTAAGATGTAAGGATTGTAGATCTAAAAGGAAAGTGAATAAAAATAACGGTAATAAAACAAACAATAAATCAAGATATTTAAACAGATAAATTTAAATACGCAACTAAAAAAGAGTGGGACAACCACTCTTTTTTAGTTTAGTAAATAAATCTAAAAGCTAAGCTTTATTTTTAGAAGTTCTTTCTATTAAATATACAACTCTATTTTTAATATAAGCAAGCAATTTATCTTTAACTAGTATTCCAGTACCAAAAATTAATATAGTAATACTGATAAAGTATAATACTGGTAAAGTATATTCAATATAATTATATCCACCAATTATATGAGACGAAGAAACGTACAAGGGACTACATAAAAAACTAAGACCAATAACAATAAATGCTGTTCCAATTGTATTTTTAGATGTTTTTCTGTTTTTAAGCATTGGTTTAGAAAGATCAATTCTACTCCATATATTTGGATGACGAATTAATAGTAATAAAATTATAGTAAAAGCGTCAAGGTAAACTCTAACATTAGCAGGTACTCCGCTACCTAAATAAGTACTTGATAAATACACGTGGATAACTCCGAAAATAAAACCTATAAAAAGGGTAATAATAGCAGAAATATAAGCAAACTTTTTACCACGCATAAAAGCATAAGTAATATAAGAACCAATTAGACCTACCAAAATCGTAACTATTGTTATAGTTTCATAAATACCTTGAAAAGGAAGTATTGGTTTGTAGAAGTCACCTAAATTTTGCATTCCAAAAGCCACACATGATGTACCAACACCAGCTACAAAACTAAATACCGAAGCCATTGCCATCATAAGTATAATAAGTAATTGCATCTTTGTTGAAAAATCTCTCTTTTTCATATAATTATTTTTTCCCCTTTCATCAATTATATAGTAATTAAAATTTATAAATTGTTTGATACCTCATATATCTTATATGAAAAAAGGATATATTTCAATTTTTTGAGGATACTTTGGATAAACAAAAAAATAGTTAGCTGAACCCCAAAAACCTTATAGGCTTGTATAGAATTATATATTGGAGTACACTTGTTTATAGAATAATTTATTAAGATTTATTAAATTTAATTGAATGGTAAAAATTTATAGGGGGTTATTTTATGAAAAGTAAATTAAAAATAGCTACATTAATAATTTTATTTGCATTAATTTTTATATATTTTTATAGTATTATCACTACTGAAGTGTATAGTAACTTGGAAGGTGGCGTCTTCTCGAACGAGGCAGTTATCAGTGAACAAGTAGAAATTACTGTTGATGGAAGTATGGACAAAAGATTATTTGAGGGTAATGTAATAATTGGTACTATAAGAGTTGGTGATGGTATATTTTATGATTTTCTGATGACTAAAGACGATGGTTTTTATCAGGGCACAATTTATGGTAAAGATAATAATGGTGAGTTTGAGGACGTAGGGAAGATAGCTACATCAAATAATCTTGACTTAGTTTGGGCAGATTTTTATGAATTAGATGAAGAGTACGGTGTTGATACGTTTGTGGCTGGTCCTGCTAAAAATTTAGAAGAAGGAAATAATTTAAGAAAAGACGTTTTTGGCGAGTAGTAATCCAAGAATTCTTTTATAAAACCAAACTTTATTCAGATGGAGTTTTTCTCCTAAAGGTATAAGTGCAACTAAGATTTACGCTATTAAACTTGCGTAAATCAAGTTTTCTTTAACTCCATCTGAATTTATATATTTATAGAGCACACTCAAGAGCACAAGTCATGCTGAAGTGCTACAACTTTTAATTACCGTCCAACATTCTTCCTAGACCACCTAAAATCGAACCCTCTCCTTTTTGTTGCCCGCCTGTAGAAGGTGCGCTTTGCAATATTCTGTCAGCTAATCGAGAGAATGGCAAACTTTGCAAGTATATAGTTCCTGTACCAGTCAAAGTGGCAAGAAATAATCCCTCTCCGCCAAAAAACATTGATTTAAGGTTTCCTGCTCGCTCAATGTTATATTGAATATTACCTGTAAATGCAACGATACAGCCAGTATCAATTTTTATTGTATCATTATATAATTTTTTTTCGACTATCGTTCCACCCGCATGTAAAAAGGCCATTCCATCGCCTTTTATTTTTTGTAAAATAAACCCTTCACCACCAAAAAAACCAGCTCCTAATCTTTTATTAAAAGCTATGCTTATTTCAGTACCTAGTGCGGCACATAAAAAAGCATCTTTTTGACAGATTATTTCGCTATTTATCTCAGCCATATTAAGAGGTATTATTTTACCCGGATAAGGTGCTGCAAAAGCTACCTTCTTTTTTTGAGAATCAACATTTGTAAAATGAGTCATAAATAGCGATTCACCAGTCAGTACTCTTTTACCTGAATTTACTAATTTACCTAACAAACCGTTATCTAGTTGAGATCCATCTCCCATTTTTGCTTCAAATGTAATATTATTATCCATCCAGTTCATTGTTCCTGCTTCAGCGATTACCGTCTCATTTGGATCTAATTCTATTTCAACCGCTTGTAAATCATCTCCAAAAATTTTGTAATCAATACTATGACATTTCATCTTATAACCCCCTCATTTAATATGTTTAAATCAATAATAGTTAAGTTTATCTTATATTATATGATAAACTTAACTAAATAAGTAAAAATATATACTATAATTATTAATAAGAAAATTATAGCATAAATGTATAACAAACTAACTAATTATTACCAAAATTAAATATGATTTTAATATTGTAATAAATATTTATTAAGTCTAACTAGATATTTGTAAATATACAAATGGATGTAGGTGAATTAGAATTGATAGTTAATAAAAAAGGTGAATGGTTGGAATTAATAATTCCTATAGAGTGGAATGGCTATAGTATTGATGACATATTAAAGAAAAATTGGAAGGTGCCTAAAGGTTTATTACATAACTATCGTATAAATAAAGCTGTAAAAGTAAATGGTAAGTTAATTCCATGGTCAAAAGAGTTATATAAAGGAGATAAACTGCAAGTTCATATGTTTCCAAAAGAAGATTATGGAGTTATACCAACATTCAGAGATATTAGTATTCTTTATGAGGATGATTTTATTCTAATTGTTAATAAACCTGCGGGAATAGAAATCCACTCTAATGGTAAAAGCAATTCTAATACATTATCTAATAATGTAGCTTATTACTATCTTATGAATGAAATAGAAACGAGTATCAGATACATTCATCGTTTAGATAAAGATACAACGGGAGCAGTCGTATTTGTTAAAAACGCATTAACATGTGCAATACTTGATAGATTATTAGAAGATAGATTAATAAAAAGAACATATCTTACATTGGTAAATGGGATAGTCAAGGATAAACAAAGAACTATTAATAAGCCTATAGGAAGGGATCGTCATCATTCACTTAAAAGAAGAGTTTCATCTACAGGACAACACGCCATAACTTATTATGAGGTATTACAATATTATATTAATGAAAATATGACACTAGTAAAAGTTGAACTATTTACAGGAAGGACTCATCAAATTCGTGTTCATATGAGTCATATAGGGCATCCAATAGTAGGTGATGAGCTGTATGGAGGCAAAAAAGAAGGGTATCATAGACAATCTTTACATGCGGCAAAGATAACCTTAGTAAATCCAATTAATAATAAAGAAATTAGTTGTATAGCACCCTTTGTAGATAATCTAACATTAATTGATGAAGAATTTTTAAAGCTAGTTTGATAGATATCTATAAATATAGACTTAGTATATAATATATTTACTGATTACTTGGATGTCACTTTTATGGAAAAAGAGGACAAAATAAGTTATAAATAAAAGATTAAGAAAAAAGCCAATTATTCAAATAAAAAAAGGTATACATTTGGCTTTTTTTTTTTGTTTAATAGACATTAGGATTATTTCTATTTATAAAACTAATTTAAGTATATATAATTTACTTGGCTAAAGTTAAAGGGGAAGAAATGATGAAAGTCTTATTAATATATGATTCATTTTTGGATAATGGAAATTTTAAAAATGATTCAGATTATGTTATTGATAAATTCCAACAAAATGGAATTCAGGTTATAATATATCTGATAAGTAATGAAGAATTACTGGCAAAGGAAATTTCGCAAACAAATGAAAACGAATATAAAAAAATAATAATTTTAGGTGGTAATAGAATAGTTAATGTTGTAATTAATAATATATTAAAAAATAATATTAAGATACCAATAGCTATTTTTCCTAAAGGTAAAAAAAATGAACATACATATTTCAAAATATCAAAATTAGTGAAAAAAATGATAAATTCTGTATTAACAAATAATTACACATGTTGTGATATTGGCTTTGTTAATGAACAGTATTTTATGAATTATGTAAGTATAGGTTATTTAATTGATATTGACAAAAGAATTACTACTAGGGTTAAAAAGAATTTTGGTGTTATTGTTAACTATATTACAGGTGTAAAAAAAATTATTCATCAAAGAAGTTTTAATGTAAAAATCGTAGCAGAATCTTTAAATTTTGAAGGTGAAATTCTTTTTATGCTTATAACTCCAAGTGCTTTAAAAAGTGATGGATTTAATGTTATTATTCTAAAAAAGTGCCCAGCAAGTGAAGCTATGACATTAATGGCAAAAATAGCAAATGATGAAAAAATTAAGAGTAGGCATATTATTCATGTTAAAACTAAAGAATTAACTATTGATAGTAGTGACCGAACCAAAATTATTTTAGATGAAGAAAAAGGTCCTTCATTTCCATTAACATTTAAATTGTTACGCCAAGAATTAAAAATTGATACAAAAGAAAATAGCAAGAAATGTTTAAAGAAAAAACATTTTGGTTTTTATGAATTAAAAAAAGCTGCAGGCGGGGTTATTTATGATTTTAAACATTTAAGATTTGAACCATACAGGAAAAGAAACTTTATTACGAATCTGTTTACTGTTATAGTCGATTTTCGCCGTCATAATCCGTTTAATTATATTAATAAGAATTCGATAGAAAATCAATATTTTGAGATGGCACAAAAAACGCTAGATAATGGGTATTTATATTTAATTATTTCTAGTACAGGTAGTCCAGCTGGAGAAGTTGCTTGTCGGTTAACACAAAAAGAATATTCTCATAGCTCTATTTCATTTGACGGAGAGTTAAAAACTATTATAAGTTATAATGGTGGGGAAAAAATATTTTCACCAGGTCTAAATCATGAGAGAATGAATTTCTTTTGTCAAAAACATGATGCTAGTTTGATTATTTATAAATTAAAAGCAAGTAAACATCAAAAATCTATAATACTAGATGAAATTAAAAGAATTAACGAACAAGGAAGTTCATTTAATTTACTTGGTTTTTTATCATATTCCCATAAAAAGAATATTATGTTTTGCTCGCAATTTGTTTACACTATGTTGAAAATTTCAGGACTTGACTATTTTAATAAAAAGCCAGAAGATGTAAGACCGACAGACTTTGTAGAGTTAGATTACGAAAGAGTGCTAAAATATTGTAACAAGTTTTACGTTAAAGATATACTTAATAATCATAATGTATTAAGTGATTATTTTATGAAAAGAAAAATACAAAATTAAAATTGAATTTATCCAGATATGATAAGACCATCACTTACAGTGTGCACAAGATACGCTAAGGGAGTAAAGTTCCCTTGTCTAGCTATATACTACGAAGATAAACTAGGGAGTTAGGCAAGAGCACAAGTCTCGCTATAAAAAAATCGACTTTATGGATGAAATGGTGAGGTCAATTAATATAATGCTCAGTGATTGGAAATAAACGGATTATATAGGTATAATTAAAATGTGGATTCTAATACAAGGATATATAAGTAGTTAAAATTATAATAGAAAAGAGTGATTAGTGTGAAAAACTATTATATTGATGAGAATAATAAAATTTTAAGTTCATACGAAGATACACTTAAAATAATTAAAGAAATATATAAAGAGACAAAAGAATGTGATATTGATAAGAATATTGAATATTACAAATTACTTAATCGAATATCTGAATTTATAATTTTAATTGGGAGTGTTGAGAAGAACATAAATGACACATATTTTAAAACAAAGTCAATTACTGAATTGGATGAACAGAATTATATGCTATATAATGAATTTCTACCTAGAAATTATTCAACAAGTTACCTTAATCCATCATATGCAGTAGAAGTTTTTGGCGATGAAATGGGGCAATTGTTTTCATTATTATACAGTAAATATAAAAATTATATTACGTTAGCATACACACATAAACTTGTTGTTATGGAAAAGTATAATCAATTGTTTATTAATGTATCTAATTATATTAAGAATAATAATAATGTGATATATACAGAAATTAAGGGATTAATTACAGATTTTGAGATTAAAAACATAGATGAGGGATATGAATATTTCTTAAAGGAAAATTATGATAAAGATTTCTCGTTTTACACCGATATAGTAATGAACTCGGATTTAGATGATTTAAGATATTTATATAAATATGGCGAATATGTAACTGAAAATGAAATAAAAACTGCCGAATTTCTTTTAAGTTATTCATCAGAAAAATTAAATGAGTTATCAGAATCTATAGTTAAGGCATATATTGAAGGATTTATTAGAGAAAATAAAGATATAACAAAAAGAAATAATGTGCAGATTATCTGCAATATAGGTCAGGAAAAGGTGGTTAGGCAATTAATAAAAGAATTTAAAAAACATAATCTAGAAGGGTATGTTACAGAAATTAATACAACCGATTTAAATAAGCAATACGACTATGATCATAAATTTGATAATGCGATATATTTGAATAATCAATATGTTGAGTTATCTATAGAAGCTTTTATGAAAGAAGCAAAGAGTTATAATAAATTACTTAAAGATTATTCAGGTGTACTTTTAATAGAAAAATTTGGTGAAGAACCTTTCAGTCCAGAGAGTAAAGAAGATAGATTAAAATTATCTGATGATCAGCAACAATTATATCAAACCTTAAGGAATCAAATGAGAAAAGTGATTGAAGAGTTTATGCCTAATACTGAGACTAGTTTTTGTATTGTGGCATTTCCAACACCAGAAATAGGTGAAAATTTTGAAGAGATATTTAATGATATTATTAAAGTTAACATGCTTGACAATAGTAAATATGAGATTATTCAGCAAGTTCTAATTGATGCCTTAGATAAAGGTGAATATGTACATGTTAAAGGGAAAGATGAGAATAAAACTGATATAAAAGTTAAGCTTTCACGATTAAAAAATCCAAAAGCAGAAACTAATTTTGTTAATTGTGTTGCTGATGTAAATATTCCTTTAGGAGAAGTATTTACTACACCAGTATTAAAAAGCACAAATGGGATATTACATATAGAAGAAACTTATTTAGAAGATTTTAATTATAAAAACTTAACTTTAACATTTAAAGATGGTTATGTAAGTGATTATTTATGCAGTAATTTTGAACAAGATGAGGATAATAAAAATTATATAAGAGAAAATTTATTGTTTCCTTATAAGACATTACCAATTGGTGAATTTGCAATTGGAACTAATACTTTGGCTTATGTAATAGCTGAGAAATATCAAATACTTGATAAGTTACCTGTTCTTATTATCGAAAAAATGGGTCCTCATTTTGCAATTGGTGACACCTGTTTTTCATGGGCAGAAGATATTCCGATGTATAATATGCTTGATAAAAAAGAAATAGTTGCTCGAGATAATGAAAAGTCAATTCTAAGAAAAACAAATTTAAGTGAAGCTTACACTAATCGGCATATCGATATTACACTACCATATAAATCCTTGGGATATATAAATGTAATTACGGAAAATGGAGATATTATAGAAATAATTAAAGATGGTAGATTTATTTTAAAAGGAACTGAAGATCTTAACATGCCATTTGATAATTAAAATATTAATGGTTGTCTCACTTATATTATGATGTAAAAGAACAGACATCCAAATAGCGGTTTAACTAATATAGAGGTGATAAGTTAGAAAATGACAACATTAATTTTTGGTCATAAAAATCCAGATACAGATTCAATTGCATCAGCAATAGTCTTATCATATTTGAAAAATGTAGAGGGTTATAGTACAAAGCCTTGTATGTTAGGAAGTATTAATCGAGAAACAGAATTTGTTTTAAATTATTTTGGTGTTGAAACACCTACTCTAATAGATAACGTAAAAATCCAATTAAAAGATTTAGAATTAGATCGAGTAAAAGGAGTACTACTAAATAGTTCTATTATAGAAATATTTAATATGTTTGAAAATGACAATATTAAAACTGTTCCACTGCTTGATAATTGTAATCATTTAGTAGGGATAGTAACAATGAAGGATATTGCAATAGGGCTAGTGAATGGCAACATTCATTATTTGGAAACAAGATTAACTCATATTACTAATTCACTTGATGGAAAAATATTAGCTGGTAAAGATACTGAAGTAAAAGGGACTATAGCCGTAATTGCTTATTATTCAGAAAGTGTTTTTAAAGAGTTAACTAATTTTGATATTATCATCGTAGGAGATAGATATAAAATAATTGAAGAAGCAATTAAAGCACAAGTAAAATTGATTATTATTACAGGAAATAAAGATATACCATCTAAACTAATAGATCTTGCAGAGAAAAAAAATGTTCCGATTATTACAGTTAAAACTGACACATATACTACAGCAAAATTAATTAATCATTGCAATTATATTACATCTGTAATAACTAATAATGAGATTATTCAGTTTAATGAAAATGATTATCTATCCGAAGTAAAAGAAGAGATGATTAATAGTAATTATAGGAATTATCCAGTTGTAAATCAAAATGGTGAATATATTGGTTTTGTCAACAAAAAAGAAATTATTAGTCCACATAAGAAAAAAGTTATTTTAGTAGATCATAATGAAATCAATCAAAGTGCTTTAGGGCTTAGAGAGGCAGATATTATTGAAATAGTTGATCATCATAAAATAGGCGATATTGTTACAGATGGACCAATAAATTTTACAAATATACCTATAGGAAGTACATGTACAATAATTTATCAAATGATGAAAGAAAGAAATATAGAAATTCCATATAATATGGCTGGTCTACTTATATCGGGTATTATTTCAGATACCTTGGCTTTAAATTCACCTACTTCAACTGAACATGATAAAAAAGCACTCATAGATCTTAACGATATTCTTAACTTAGATATAGAAGTTTATACTATGGAAATGTTTAAGGCAGGAACATCATTAGAAGGTTATTCAGAGAGTGAAGTTTTTAATAAAGATTTTAAAGAATTTAATATCGAGGATTATAAAATAGGCATATCGCAAGTCTTCACATTAAATACAGATAGTGTTATTAAAAGAAAAGAAGCTTTTATAGAATACATTAAAAAAGTGAGTAATGATAATGGTTATTATCTGACGATAATGTTAATTACAGATATAATAAAAAATGGCTCTTATATTTTTTTTGAGTCTGAAAACAATAAAATAATTTCATTAGCATTTGAAGTTGAATCTTTGTCTGGAGATTTTTTAGAAGGAGTTATTTCAAGAAAAAAACAGGTAGTTCCTAGAATTTCATATGCATTTAGAAATATATAATGAAGAGCATGCAACCATCTACCTTGCACCACTAAAGATACCTTTATACCTAATCATAATCTTTCGACTATGATTAAGCAGTTCACTACCCTTAGTGATGGTTCGTTCGACCATGCAAGATATCTTCACAGCTATATATTACCTTTCGGCAATATATAACCGTAGTCGTTTTAAGACAAATCAACACCTTACATAATCTTCGCTCGACCCTATACGATAAGTTGGGATCTTATTACAATCAATCAAAATCGACTGTAATAAAACCTTTCCTAACCGTACAGAATCTTCCCTCCGACCCTATACAAGCCAGAAGACCTGCATAGAATCTTTGGCCGACCTATATACACCCTTATGAGCATATATAAGTCTGGGCTCAACAGTTACATACCCTTCATGATAAATAGCTTACCCAAAGAAGCAATAATTATTTATTCTAATTAAAAAAAATCGTGTTAATAATTTACATTATCATTAACATTAATAAACACAAAAGCAAGCTCCTCCTTATAAATAGACAGTTTTGTTATTTGAACTGTCAACCACAAGGGGAGCATATTATTTTACAGAGGTCTTGTTACCAACTTATTATATTCTAATAGGTATTCCTTCATTAATTAACATTTTAGAATAATCTTTTTGTGGATTTTCGAAAAATTCTAATGCTGAACTTTCTTCAATAATTTCTCCTTCTTGCATAATATATACTTTATCGGCTATTTTTCTTGCAAGACTAATATCATGTGTAATGTATAGCATAGAAAAGCCGATTGAATTTTGTAAGCCCTTAAGTAATCTTAGAATATTAGCTTTAGTAGAAGGATCAAGCATGGTACTAATTTCATCAGCTATTAATACCTTTGGTTTCATAATTAAACCTCTTGCAATTGCAACCCTCTGTCTTTGACCTCCGCTTAATGAATAACATTTTCTATTTAAAAATTCATCAGAATAGTCAAGTTGAACTAATTTTAATGCCTCCTTAACCTCTTTATTTCTGCTTAATTTATCACCATGTTTTAAGATGTTTAAAGGCTGTTTTACTACTTCTTCTACAGTCATGTAGCTGTCTGTTGCGGAAAATGGATCTTGAAATACCATTTGTATTCCATTAAGCTGAGCAGTTGCAGAATTTTTAACGATTTTTGTTCCTTCAAAATATATTTCACCTTCATCAAAATCTAATGTTCCAGAAAGAGTACCAGCAAGTGTGGTTTTTCCTGAACCAGAATGTCCCATTAAAACAACAATTTCTCCTGAACGAATTTTAATATTACAATTTTTACAAGCCTTAAGCAATTTTTTATGCATAATATAATTTTTACTTATATTTTTTCCTTCTAGTAAAGTAATAATGCCTCCTCTTATACATGCAATTTTTCTTGTATTGGTTAAATCAATTAAATTTGGTTTAAGGTCTTTACATGTTAGAATACTTTGATTACATCTGAAATAAAATGGACATCCTTGAATATTCATTTCTGAATTACTATCTTCAGCAGGAATGCCCCATAAGTCGTGATATGGATATATTTCTAAGGATGAATTAATTAGACCTCTAGTATACGTATGACAAGGTTCCTTGATTATTTCATTAGTAATACCTGATTCTAAAACATTACCAGCGTACATTACTAGTAGCTTTGTTGTTAACTTAGCAAGTATAGACAATTCATGGGATATAATAATCATTGAAAAGGCTCTTGAATTTTGTATATTAACTAATAATTCTAATATTGCATTAGCAGATACCGGGTCTAAGGATGTAGTTGGTTCATCAACTATCAATAAATCAGGATCACAAGCTAGAGACATTGCAATAAGAACCTTTTGTCTCATACCACCAGACAATTGATGTGGATAATGATGAGACCACCTTGGATTTAATTCAACCATTTCCAGTAGCTCTATAACCTTATCATGTACCTTATCATTACTTAAATCAGTATGTTTTTTAATACTTTCTATAATTTGCTCTTCAATTGTTAATACAGGATTAAGAACCTCTAAAGTGTTTTGAAATACAATAGATATCTTATTCCAGCGATACTTATTTCTTTCTTTTTCACTTAATTCTTGGATGTTAGTATCTTGATACAGAATTTTACCTTTAACTTCGGAAGGGGAATCAATAAGTCCCATAATAGCCAATGCCAAAGATGTCTTTCCGCTGCCAGATTCTCCGATAATTCCAAGAGTCTCTCCTTCTTGCAAAGTAAAGCTAGTATCGCAAACTGCATTTGTTTTTTTACCATCAGTTTTATAAGATATATTTAAATTTTCAACTGCTAGAATGTTTTTCATACTATCATTCCTTTGCTAGATCTTAGAATCAATTACCTTTTCTAAATCACGACTGATAAATGCTATAGCAAGTACCAAAGTTAATATTGCAACTAAAGGACTTATAATCCACCATTTCCAAAAGTCAGTAAAATATATACCACTAAAGTTCATAGCATAATACAGCATTATCCCCCAACTTTTAGAGGTTGGATCCCCTAGTCCCAAAAATGCTAAACTTGCTTCAGCAATAACAGCTTTATTAACAATTCTTATTATATTTACCATTATCAAAGGTAAGATGTGTGGTATAAAATGTTTATAGGTTAAGTAGAAGAATCCCGCGCCATAGCTTTTAGCTGCAATGATATAATTCTCTTCTTTGAGATGCAGAATTTGAGAGCGTACAATTCTAGCTGGCATAGTCCAAGAGAACAAACTTAATACTATAATAATGTTTATTAATGAAGGACCAAAAAATGCTGCTAGTACAATCATTATGGGGAGCTCTGGAATAACTATCATCATATCTGTCGTTCTCATTAAGATTTTATCAATAATTCCCCCAAAGTATCCAGCTAATATTCCAATTATACTACCTCCTAAACCTGCAAGGAGTGCGGTCCCTAGACCAACAATTAAACTTACTCTAGCACCATAGCATATTTGTGCCCATATATCTATTCCTAAATCATCTGTCCCCAAAATATGGACTAATGATGGAGCCTCCAAAGGTTTTCCCGATGGGATTCGAAAAGAATATGATGTTACTAATGGTGTAAAAATTGCAAGTATTATAAATAGAAATATAATTATTATAGATATTTTTCCAGTTTTAGAAAACTTATTTATTTTACTTATTAATTTTCTCATATCATTTCACTCGCGGATCCAATTTTTTATATACAATATCAGCTACAAAATTCATAATTAAAACAAATACAGTTACAAATAAGAATATACCTTGAATTAAAGGATAGTCTCTTAATAGAACAGCATCTCGCATAAGTCTTCCAAGACCAGGATAGTTAAAAACGTTTTCAACTAATATAGCACCACCGAACATTGTTCCTAAACTAAGAAAAATACGTGTAATTAAAGGTAGAATAGAATTTCTTAGAGCGTGTCGAAAAATTTGTCTTCTTTTCGTTAAGCCTTTGGCTCTAGCAGTTTTAATATAATCCTTAGATAAAACAGAAACCATACTATTCCTTGAAAGGATATAAAAACCTCCAATACCAACAATAGTTAATGTTAAAACTGGTAGAGCAGCATGGTGAGCAATATCTAAAAATTTTTCATAAAGAGAATTATATTCAACGAAATTACTTATTCCTCCTGATAAGGGGAACCAACCAAATTTGGCTGCAAATATAAATAAAAACAAGATACCTAATAAGAAAGATGGGATTTCTGAAACTCCTAATAGAATTATATATAAAAAGTAATCAGCTTTATTATTTCGATTCCAAGCAGATATACTTCCTAAAATAATACCAATTAAAGAACTTAATATAAGCGAAGATGCTACTAAACCTACTGTCCACCACATTCTTTTTATTATTAAATCAAGTACATCTTCGTGGTAATACATACTATATCCAAAATTTCCCGTGAAAGTATCTGTTAAGTAATTTGTATATTGAACATATAGAGGTTCGTCAAGTCCATAATATTCTTTATACTTATTTATTTCATCTTCGGTATAAGTAATTGTAATATCTCCAGCTTCAGATGAAATAAATGTAAAAGGATCTCCAGGCATTAGCCTAGGGATAAAAAAATTAAAGGATAAGATGAAGAGAATAGTTATACTATACTCAATAAGTCGAGTTTTAAGACTTTTTTTCATTCATAGATACTCCTTGTTAATCAAGTTAAATGGTGTTAAGTAAATAGCTATCTTTCTAAATAAGAAAACTTACTGTGTGTTACCAAATGATGATCGTACATATTCATCCATCCATTATATTTTTCAGGTCTATATATATCAAAACTTGTAGTATTATATAATGGTAACATTGGCAATTCCTCAGAGATTATTTCTTGAAGTTCAAAAACAATATCTTTTCTTACATTATCGTTTAATGCATATAATTGTTGGTAGCTTAAATTTGATATAGACTCATTATAATAACCAGGGATAGAACTTGATGTAGGAACAGCATCATTATCTGTTTCGCTTGCATATATAAGCCTTAAACTATCAGAATCTCCACCCCAACCTCCATGTCCATAAATAACCGCTTGATAATTTCCGTCTTTAACAGCAGTATCACGAGTTTTGGAATCTACAGAATTTATAGTAACTGTTACGCCTATATCTTCAAGATATAACTTAATAAGTTCAGCAATTCTAACTTCTTTGGTAGTATTACCAACTAATAGCTCAAAAGATAAAGTTGAATCACCAAGTAATTGTTTTGCCATATATACATCGTAATTATATTTTTTAACGCCATTGTTATACCATATATGATCAACAGGTAAATAGCCTGCACTAGCAGGCACGGCTGCACCTCTTTCAACTTTCTCAATTATGTCATCTATATTAATGGCATAAGCTATTGCTTGTCTAATATCTTTATTATTAAATTGTTCTACCTTTTCCAAATTAAAGATAAATCTATATCCCCAAAAGGCGGGTTGTTTAAAAATAGTGTAATTATTATTTCCTTCATATCTAGATAATAAATCTGGCGAAGTAGTAGTAATGTCAATTTCTCCTTGTTCAAATGCTAAAGTTTCATCACTTACAGGGATAAAATGAATTTCATCAACTTTTTGTTTTGGTCCCCAATAATCATTAAAGGCAACGAATTGATATGAGCCGAGTTCTTTATTATACTCTTTTAAAATAAATGGTCCACTGCCAATAACGGCTTTTTCTCCTGTAAAAATATTTGGATCATCAACGTTTTCCCATATATGCTTAGGAATAATCCTTGTCTCACCAAGTGATTCTAGTATAGTTGCGTTTGCTTTTGTAACTAAAATTTTTACTTGGTTGTTATTTACAATTTCAATATCTTCAATAAATGGTTCGCCATTTATTAATAAACTATTACTGACTGGAGGATATTCCGTAAAGTATTCAAAGCTAAACTTTACATCCTCTGCAGTTAAATCTTCTCCATCATGCCACTTAACATCTTTTTGCAAATTAAATATATATGTTCTTCCATCATCTTCAATTATCCAGCTTTCAGCTAGCCAAGGAATCATGCCATTCTCATCTTTTTCTATAAGACTATCAAATACTAATCTCATTTTATATATTCCAGGCCCTCTAGGATAATGCTGATAAGGAGATGGCTCACCATAGTCTCCACCAGCAAGTTTTAGAATTAATGGTTGAGTATTTTGGTCAACGTTATTTGATCCGTTGGATGAGGATTTTTCTTGACAACCAACAGTAAATACTAAACAAACTAATATAATTAGGACGATAAATAATTTTATTTTATTCATGAATAACTCCTTAAAATTCTTAGTTAAAACAATCTAAACAAACTTTTTTTCCATCCATTATTCTTGCATAAGGCTCTGCAACAATCTCACCGCAGGATTCACATTTAATTGAATTAAATAATCTTGCTTTATGTGGTAAATCAATATCAGTTTGCTTAACGTCAAAAATATTTTTTGTATCAGAGTTTAATAAGAAATCAATTTTTGTTTCTCTATCCATATCATTATTAAATTCTTTAAGCATAAATCTCATATTTTGACCTGTTTTTCTACTAAAAAAAGTAAATGCCATTTTTCCATTTGGTTTATATATTAAATTCCCCTTACCAAAACTACATCCAGTTAAAACTTGTATTGCATCAACACCACAAGCGTTATTTTCTGTGATACATACCACTTCTTCATCTTGTGAAAATTGTAAGCCCATCTCCTTTTTTGCGGCTTCACATGCTTTAAAGCCAATCGCTAAACCAGGGCACTTATGTCCATGAAATTCTACACATTTATCCCATAATAATTGATTCATAATATTACAGATTAATAAAACAAATCTGTATTTAATTCCCTCCCTCATTTAAGTAATACTAAAAATTATAAATCTCAAAATAACACGAAAGTAAAAAAAAGTGCTACATAATTTGTTTTTTTAAATTATAGCACGAATAATAAAAAAGTGTTACCATATTAAAAAAAAATATTGAAAATAGGATGATAAATAGATATTTTCTATTATCACCCTTTAAAATGTTTTGAATAAGTAAAATAATTTATCCAGATATGATAATACCCCCACTTACACACAAAGTACGCAAGTGGGGGAAAATGAATTTAGGATAAGTCTCACATAGCACGACTAAATGCTTTAGCATTATAGCGTGACTTGTGCTCTTGAGTACATTAATTCAGGTGGAGTTAAAACTCCATCTGAATAAAGTTCGGCTTTATCTTGCTAATAGTACACCGTCTTTTTCCTCTAGAATATTTTCGTTAGCAGTCTGTTCTTCTTCCACAAAATATTGTTCATACCAGATTAAAAAGATATATATAGTCCAAATTTTGCGACTATTATCTTTTTTACCCTTATAATGTTCGTCTAATAAATTGGTTAACTCGCTTATATTGAAGTATTTTTGAGCAAATGTAGAAGTAAAGTAATCTCTGACTATATTATAGTATTTTTCGTTTTTAAGCCATACTCTAATCGGTACAGGGAAACCAAGTTTTTTTCTGTTAGCAACATTATCTTTTAGTTTCTTTTTAGCAGCTAACCTTAAAGCATATTTTGTATTATTTTTATTGACGCGATACTTAAGAGGTACTTGTGTAGCTATATTGGCAACTTCTTTATCTAAAAATGGAACTCTAAGTTCTAGTGAATGTGCCATACTCATTTTATCAGCTTTTAAGAGAATATCACCAGTTAACCATAAATGAATATCAAGATACTGCATTTTCGTAATATCATCATAGTTTATAACTTTTTCATAAAAGGGTTTAGTTAATTCTATATTTTTATATTTTTTTCCTTCATTATTTTTTAATAATTTAGCTCTTTCTTTTTCATTAAAAATATAAGCATTTCCAATGAATCTCTCTTCAACATCTTTACTTGCTCTAATTAAATAATTTTTTCCTTTTATCTCGAAAGGTATTAGAGCCGCTAATTTTCCTAGTAAAACTCTAATAGGCTTTGGTAATCTAGTTAAAGGAGCTAGACTTAAAGGTTCTTTATAGATATTATAACCACCAAACAACTCATCTGCACCTTCACCAGATAAGACCACCTTAACATGTTGACTTGCTAATTGACTTACAAAAAACAGTGCAATAGCGGCTGGATCTGCTAATGGTTCATCCATATGATATTGGACTTTTGGAATTACTGACCAATATTCTTCAGGTGTAATTAACTTATCATAATTTTTAATTTTTATCTCATTCGATAATTTTTTAGCTTCCGTAACCTCGTTATATTTTTCATTGTCAAAACCTACTGTGAATGTTTTATCACCATTAAATGACGCTGCAACATAACTTGAGTCAATACCACTAGATAGAAATGATCCAACTTCTACATCACTAACCATATGAGATTTAATAGAATCTTGCATTACATCATCTATAATTTTTGAATAATCTTCAAGTGAAGAATGGGGTTCTTTAATTTTATTAAAAGAAATTTCCCAATATCTATTAATTTCTAATTTGTTGTTTTTAAAGATAAAATAATGAGCTGGAGGAAGTTTATATATACCTTTAAAAAATGTTTCAGGTAAAACAGAATATTGGAAAGATAAATAATTTTGCAATGCATCTAAGTTAACATTTTTATTTATATTTGGGTGTTCTAATATGCTTTTAATTTCAGAAGCAAATATAAAATTATTATTAACATGAGCATAATAGAAGGGTTTAATACCAAAGAAATCTCTTGCACCAAATAAGGTTTTATTTTCTTTATCCCAAATTACAAATGCAAACATTCCACGTAAATGATCAAATAATTTTACATCGTATTCCTCATATGCATGTAAAATTATTTCTGAGTCAGTTTTTGTCTTAAACATATGACCTTTTGAGATTAAATCTTCTTTGATAGATTTATAATTATAAATTTCGCCATTAAAAACTAGTACTAAATTTTTATTCTCATTATAAAGTGGCTGATTTCCTTCTTTTAAGTCGATTATACTTAAACGTCTAAAACCAAGTGCTATGTCTTCATTAATATATTTACCTTCACCATCAGGACCCCGATGGATAATTTTATTCATCATATTAACAATATTTCTTTCTTTCTCTTTTACTTCCATATCATCAACAAAACCACAAAATCCACACATTCTATATATCACTCCTAGTTAATTATGAATATTACTAAGTATATTAAAATATAGCAAGTTTTAAACAATTAAATAATTATTTTAAACAAGAAATATTATAACTTATTTATCTTAAGTTTTGGATAAATAAATTAAGGTAAAAATGTGAATAGTTCATGTTTATCAGTTGGTATATAAGTTACAGCCTGACTACCCATCTGCTCCCAAGATTTTTTAAAATTATCTATAGGTACTTTAATATTTTTTACATTAATTAAAGGATCATTAAAATATATATAATTCTCATCATAGCCAGTTAATAAAACTGAGTGTTCTAAATAAGTAATTTGGATTGGACCAGTTGATGTATACCAAACCTGAAAATTATCTGGACTTAACTCTTTAAATTTTGTATTTGTAATTACCCAAACAGGAGTATCATTACTAATAAAATATAAGATGTCATCAAATACTCTTCCTGTAAGATCAATAGCCTGATTAGGAAGGTATTCATTTAATAAATTATATATAGGTTTATGATACACACCGAGTCCGGGTTCGTTTAAAGAATACATATTCCCAACAAAACCAGAATCCGGGTTTCCATAATATATCCTACCATAAGCAGTAGTATAATACGAATTATCCTTTTCAATCTCTTCAGCTAAGGTAAGCTTATCTACTTGTACACCAGCATACTGTAAAAGCATTGTTAAACTAGTAACCTCACAGCCTCTGGGTAATTCAGGGTATTGTAATATCAATGGGGCATCAATCAAATTAGAATCTTTTATTGTATATGTGTGATTATTTAAGTAATCATAAACTTGAATATTTTCTTCACCAGTGTTTGGCTTAGATATATTAATAAAAGGCATTAAGTCATTAATAAAATATATTAATAAGATTATAGAAATAAGTGTAAGCATGATAAACATACTAGTAAAAACTGTCAACAACCTTTTTTTAAAAAAAATTGAACACTTCAATATTGATTCAACCTCTCCACAATAGTGCGAATTTAGTGTAAATTTTAAGTAGAAGTATACCATCAACTTAGAACTCAATCAATAACAGCATATATTAATAATAACATGTTATAATGAAAAAAATAAAATCAATATAAGACTCATACTAGTTAAGAATTAAAATTGGATAAAATAAAGGTTAGATAGTTTGTTGGGGGATTTTATGAAATTTAGACGAAAAATAGTAATTGGCTTAGGTTTAATGTCATTGATAATATTAATTGGGACTTTTGGGTTCAAATTTTTTGAAGAAATAAGTTTTTTTGATGCTTTATGGATGACAGTAATATCTGTTCTAACAGTTGGGTATGGAGATATTTTTCCTAAAACAATAGAAGGTAAATATTTTGCTTTAATAATAATACCATTAGGTGTTGGCGTTGTTGGATATGTATTAGGTGCAGTTGCTGCAAGCTTTATTGAAGGGGCATTTAATAAAGATATTGAGGGGAAAAGGATGGATAGGAAAATAAAAAGATTAAATAATCATATAATAATTTGTGGGTTCGGTCGAGTTGGGCAACAAGTAGCTATTGAGTTAGAACGAGAAAAAATTTCATATCTAGTTATCGATAAAGATATTGAAAGGATAGAAAAGTTCTCAGATGAGGTTAATTATTACATAGAAGGAGATGCTACAGAGGACGAAGTGTTACTAAAAGCTAATCTAAAGGATGCAAGCGGAATAGTTGCTGCCTTGCCTGATGATGCAAATAATCTGCTATTAACTTTGACAGCAAAAAGCATAAACCCAAGTATTAAAATAGTTACTAGGGTTGAGAAATTGGAGTCCGAGGATAAACTTAAGCGTACTGGTGCAGACGTAGTGATAAATCCTTCAAGTATTAGTGGTAAACGAATGGCACTATCAATAATAAGAGCAGTAAATATTGATTATGCTGATACTATTATAGAGACAATAGAAAAAGAATTTCGCGTTGACGAAATATTAATTGAGGATACGTCCTTTTTAATAGGAAATAAATTAGAAGATTATAAAATAAAGGAGAAATATGGGGTTGTAATTATAGCTATTAAAAGAGATAACAACATTATTAGCATAAGTCAAGATAGTGAGATAATACAAGCAAATGATATGCTTGTGGTTGTGGGTAAACAAAGTGAATTAGATAAATTTGAAAAAGAGATAAACAGGTAAAAGGTAGATAAATTAGCATTTTACCCAGATATGATAAGACCCCCACTAATGCAGGTGGAGTTAAAGAAAACTTGATTTACGCAAGTTTAAACGTAGCGTAAGCCTTAGTTGCCCTTATACCTTTAGGTGAAAAACTCCATCTGAATAAAGTTCGGCTT